>CALAMX010000078.1 GCA_937925755.1 uncultured Burkholderiales bacterium | reverse complement strand
CTTGGCGGCAACCCGTAGACTGCGCTAGAATCTTCGCCCTTTTTGCTGAGCTTTCACGGCGCGCGCAACCATGGAAGATCGTCAAGGCCGCCTCTGCGGCACGCTCTACCGCCCCGATTTCGAGCAGGATAGTTGTGGTTTTGGTCTGATCGCCCAACTCGACGATGAGCCTTCGCATTGGCTCGTCTCGACGGCCATCTCTTCGCTCGCCTGCATGACCCACCGCGGGGCCATCGCCGCGGATGGCAAATCGGGCGATGGTTGCGGTCTACTGTTCAAGAAGCCGGACGCCTTTTTGCGCGCCGTGGCGGGGCAGCAGGGTTGGCAGTTGAACGCCCGCTATGCGGCTGGACTCGTCTTCCTCAACCGCGACCCTTCGCTCGCGAGGCGGGCGCGCGAGCGGCTCATCGCCGAGCTGAATGGCCAGGGTCTGCTGCCCGTCGGCTTCCGGCCCGTGCCCATCGACGAGTCGGCCCTGGGGGACTATGCCCGGGCGAGCCTGCCGGTCATCGAACAGTTGTTCGTCAACTGCCCGGACGGCATCGACGCCGAGATCTTCGAACGCAAGCTCTACATTGCCCGTCGCCGCACGGAAAAGGCCCTGGAGGCGGATGACCCCACCTTTTACATTCCCACCCTGTCGGGTCGCGTGATCGCCTACAAGGGCCTGGTGATGCCGGCCTATCTACCGGTGTTCTATCCGGATCTCAACGACGAGCGCTTCGCCTCGTCGCTGGTGGTTTTCCACCAGCGTTTTTCCACCAACACCTGGCCAGAATGGCGCTTGGCGCAACCCTTTCGCTTCCTCGCGCACAACGGCGAGATCAACACCTTGCAGGGCAACCGCAACTGGAGCCGGGCGCGCGAGCGGAAGTTCGTCTCGGCCCTGATCCCGGACATGGAGGATGTGCGGCCGATGGTGAGCTACCGTGGCTCGGACTCCATGAGCTTCGACAACATGCTCGAGGGTCTGGTCATGGGCGGGGCAGGGCTGTTCCGCGCGCTCCGGATGATGGTGCCACCGGCCTGGCAGAACGTCCCGCACATGGATCCGGACCTACGCGCCTTCTACGAGTACAACTCCATGCACATGGAGCCTTGGGACGGGCCGGCCGGCATCGTGCTGACCGATGGCCGCTATGGGGTGTGCCTGCTCGACCGCAATGGGCTCAGGCCGGCGCGCTACGTCCTCACCAAGGACCGCATCGTCACCATCGCCTCGGAGGTGGGTGTCTGGGGTTATGCGCCGGAAGATGTGCTGGCCAAGGGACGCGTGCGGCCGGGCCAGATGGTGGCCGCCGACCTCGATACTGGGCAGTTTCTGCTGCCGGAGGACATCGACGCCTTGCTCAAGGGTAGCAAGCCCTACCGCCAGTGGCTCAAGGAGTACAGCCGCAAGGTGGAGGTCAAACCGGAGGAGGATGCCGACTGCCCGCAGATGGATGCGGCCAGCGTGACCACCTATCAGAAACTCTTCAACGTGAGCTTCGAGGAGCTCGACCAGGTCATCCGCGTGCTGGCCGAGGACGGCCAGGAGGCGGTGGGCTCTATGGGCGACGATACGCCCATGGCCGTGCTCTCCCAGCAGGTGCGCTCGCCATACGACTACTTGCGTCAGCAATTCGCCCAAGTGACCAATCCGCCGATCGACCCGATCCGCGAGGCCATCGTCATGAGCCTGCATACGGTCTTCGGGCGCGAGCGTAACCTGTTCGAGGAGACGCCGGAGCACGCCCACCGCCTAGGCGTGAACTCGCCGGTGCTCTCACACGATGCCTTCGTCGCCGTGACCACCCAGTCGGACCCGGCCTATGCGCCGATCACCCTGGCGCTTGCCTATGACCCAGCGCAGAGCACCTTGCAGCAGGCCCTGCAGCGGCTCGCACGCGATGCCGTGGAGGCCGTGCGTGCCGGCAAGGTGGTGGTGGTGCTCACCGACCGCCACATCGACCGGACGCGGCTACCCATTCACGCCTTGTTCGCCGCGGGCGCCGTGCACCATGCGCTGATCGACGCTGGCTTGAGGTGCGACGCAAACATCGTGGTGGAGACTGGCACGGCGCGCGACCCGCACCAGATCGCTGCGCTGATCGGCTATGGCGCCACTGCCGTCTACCCCTATCTTGCCTACCAGTCCATCCTTGAGATGGTGCGTTCCGGCGAGATCAAGTTGCCGGCGACCAAGGCCCTGGCCAATTACCGCAAGGGCATCGACAAGGGCTTGCTCAAGGTGATGTCCAAGATGGGCATCTCGGCCATCTCCAGCTACCGCGGGGCGCAGCTCTTCGAAATCGTCGGCATGCACGAGGAGGTGGTGGATCTCTGCTTCAAGGGGACGGTCTCACGCATCTCGGGGGCGAATTTCGCCGACTTCGAGGCCGACCAGAAGCGGCTGGCGCGCGCCGCCTTCAACCCCTTGCGCCCCATCCCGGCAGGGGGGCTACTGAAGTTCATCTACGGTGGTGAGTTTCACGCCTACAACCCGGACGTCGTGCAAAGCCTGCAAAAGGCAGTGCAGACGGGCTCCTATGAGGCGTACAAACAATACGCGGAGAGCGTCAACAACCGGCCAGTGGCCATGCTGCGTGACCTGATGCGGCTCAAGACCCTGCCCGAGCCCATCCCCTTGGAGGAGGTGGAGCCGATCGAGGCGATCCTCAAGCGCTTCGACTCGGCCGGCATGAGCCTGGGGGCGCTCTCTCCCGAGGCGCACGAGGCCCTGGCCGAGGGGATGAACCGCATCGGTGGGCGTTCCAACTCGGGCGAGGGTGGTGAAGATCCGGCACGTTATGGCACCGAGAAGATGTCCAAGATCAAGCAGGTGGCCAGTGGCCGCTTCGGTGTCACCCCGCACTATCTGGTCAACGCCGAGGTCCTGCAGATCAAGATCGCCCAAGGGGCCAAGCCGGGCGAGGGGGGGCAGTTGCCCGGCCACAAGGTCTCCGAACTGATCGCGCGTTTGCGCTGTACCAAGCCCGGCATCTCCTTGATCTCGCCGCCGCCGCACCACGACATCTACTCTATTGAGGACCTGGCCCAGCTCATCTTCGACCTGAAACAGGTCAACCCGCAGGCACTGGTCTCGGTGAAACTGGTGGCCGAGCCGGGGGTGGGCACGGTGGCCGCTGGTGTGGCCAAGGCCTATGCCGATCTGATCACCATCTCCGGTTATGACGGCGGCACAGGCGCAAGCCCGCTGACCAGCGTCAAGTATGCCGGTACCCCGTGGGAGCTGGGGCTGACCGAGGCGCAGCAGGTCCTGCGCGCCAATGGTCTCAGAGGACGCGTGCGCGTGCAGACCGACGGGGGGCTGAAGACTGGGCTGGATGTGGTCAAGGCGGCCATCCTTGGGGCCGAATCCTTCGGCTTCGGCACCGCGCCGATGATCGCCTTGGGTTGCAAGTATCTGCGCATCTGCCACCTGAACAACTGCGCCACCGGTGTCGCCACACAGGACGCCAGGCTGCGGCGTGAGCACTTCATCGGCCTGCCCGACATGGTGGTGAACTTCTTCACCTTCGTCGCCATGGAGACGCGCGAGTGGATGGCCCGGTTGGGGGTGCGCCGTTTCGAGGAGTTGATCGGCCGCACCGATTTGCTGGAGCTGCTGCCCGGCGAGACCGACAAGCAAAGACGCCTCAAGCTCGAGTCTTTGCTCTCTCAGGGTGGTATTCCGAGCGAGGAGCCGCGCTACTGCGTCGAACCGTCCAATCCCTCGTTCGACAAGGGAGAACTGGCCGAGCAGATGGTGCGCGACGCCCTGCCCAGTATTCGCGCCAAGACACCACTGCGGTTGGAATACCGCATTCGCAACGTCAACCGTTCCATCGGCGCGCGGCTGTCGGGCGAGATCGCCCGCATCCACGGCGCCGAAGGGCTGCCGGATGACTGCCTGCACATCAAGCTCACGGGCACGGCCGGCCAGAGCTTTGGCGTGTGGAACCACAAGGGCCTGACCCTGGAATTGGAGGGCGACGCCAATGACTATGTCGGCAAGGGGATGGCCGGTGGCCGCATCATCATCTACCCGCCCAAGGGTACTGCCTTCGAGGCGCACAAGGCGATCATCGTCGGCAACACCTGTCTGTACGGTGCTACGGGCGGCGAGTTTTATGCCGCGGGCTGCGCCGGCGAACGCTTCGGCGTGCGCAATTCCGGCGCACAGGCGGTGATCGAGGGTGTCGGCGAGCATTGCTGCGAGTACATGACCGGCGGCCACATCGTCGTGCTGGGGATGACAGGTCTCAATTTCGGCGCCGGCATGACCGGCGGCTTCGCCCTGGTCTTCGACGAAGACGGCCAGTTCGTGCACCGACTCAACAACGAGCTGGTGGACATGAACCCGATCAACGACGAAAAGACCGACGAGTACCGCAGCTTCCTGCGCGCGCGGCTGGAGAAGCACCTCCTCTACACGGGTAGCGCCCGCGCCCGCTGGATGCTGGAGAACTTCGACGATGTGGTCGACCGCTTCTGGCTGGTCAAGCCCAAGGCGCTCACGCTGGATAGCCTGTTGAAGGATTGATGCCATGTCCGACGTCTTTCAGTTCCTCGACATCCCCCGCCGTGACGGGACCAAGACCCCGGTGAAAAGCCGTCTCTGACACCCAACGGCCTTTTCGAGGATCGCGCCGCATGCTGCAATTGAAAATGGTCTATTGGAAGTCGGATCGTTTCTGGGTGGGCAAGTTGTTGGAACACCCGGAAATCATGAGCCAAGGCGAGACGCTCGAGGAACTCGAGGAGAACCTCAAGGACGCCTATTTGAGCATGGTTATGGAGGACGTGCCCGAGCAGTACGAGGTCAGAGAGATCGAGGTGTGAAGCGCACCGAGCTGATTCGCCAGTTGCTCGAGGCCGGTTGTGTATTCCTGCGCCACGGCGGACGGCACGACATCTACCTCAATCCGATGACTGGCCAAAAACAGCCGATTCCACGCCACAACGAGATCGACGAGCGCCTGGCAAAACACATCCGGAAATATCTGGGTATCAAAGAGTGAAAAGGAACGCGCATGTCCGACGTCTTTCAGTTCCTCAACATCCCCCGCCGTGACGGGACCAAGACCCCGGCCGAGGTGCGCAAGCGGGAGTTCCGCGAGATCTACGCGCAGTTGGATGCCGACCAGGCGCGCGAGCAAGCGGGGCGCTGTCTTGCCTGCGGCAATCCCTATTGTGAGTGGAAGTGCCCGGTGCACAACTACATCCCCAACTGGCTGAAGCTGGTGGAGGAGGGGCGGATTACCGAGGCCGCAGAGCTGTCGCACCAGACCAATTCGCTCCCCGAGGTCTGCGGGCGGGTCTGCCCGCAGGACCGACTGTGCGAGGGGGCCTGCACCCTCAACTCGGGCTTTGGTGCGGTGACCATCGGCCAGATCGAGCGCTATATCTCCGAGACCGCCTTCGCCCAGGGCTGGCGGCCGGATATGCGCCAGGTCGTGCCCACCGGCAAACGGGTGGCCGTGGTCGGCGCGGGACCGGCGGGACTGGCCTGCGCCGATGTGCTGGTGCGCAACGGGGTGAAACCCGTGGTCTACGACCGCTACGAGGAAATCGGGGGCTTGCTCACCTTTGGCATCCCCGAGTTCAAGATGGAAAAATGGGTCATGCGCCGGCGGCGCGAGATCTTCGAGGGCATGGGCATCGAGTTCCGCTTGAATACCGAAGTCGGGAAAGATGTGCCGTTTCAGAGCCTCATCGACGAATACGACGCCGTCTTCCTCGGCATGGGCACCTACACCTATATGAAGGGCGGCTTCCCTGGCGAGGACCTCCCTGGCGTGATCCCGGCCCTGCCTTTTTTGATCTCCAACGTCCGCCACTGCCTGGGTCTGGAAAAGCCGGGCGAACCCTTCCTCGACATGAAGGGTTTGCGTGTGGTGGTGCTGGGCGGGGGCGATACCGCCATGGACTGCACCCGCACCTCCATCCGTCAGGGTGCCGCCTCCGTCACTTGTGTCTACCGCCGCGACGAGGCCAACATGCCAGGCTCCAAGCGCGAAGTGGCCAACGCCAAGGAGGAGGGCGTGCAGTTCCTGTGGAACCGCCAGCCGGTCGAGGTGCTGGGTGCGGGCAAGGTCGAGGCCATCAAACTGGTGACCACCGAGCTGGGGCCGCCCGATGCGCGCGGCCGGCGCACGCCGGTGGTCGTCGAGGGCTCCGAGGAGGTGATCCCCTGCGACCGGGTGATCGTCGCCTTCGGCTTTCGACCCAATCCACAACCCTGGTTTGCCGACTTCGGTATCACCACCGATGCAGCTGGGCGGGTGATCGCTCGTGGCCAGCGCTACACCTACCAGACGACCAATCCCAAGGTCTTCGCCGGCGGCGACATGGTGCGCGGCTCTGATTTGGTGGTCACCGCCGTGTGGGAAGGGCGCGAGGCGGCCAAGGGCATCCTCGAATATCTGGGCGTGTGCTAACCAGTCCCCGCTAAGGGCCTCGCCATCGACCCCGTTCCGATGTCTGTCGCTCCGTCTGGGGCGTGACGAGGGTGAAAATCGATGCAACCACTCGGGTGTCCACCGCAGAGGTCGTATTACCACGGTCGACCCAAGGCGCGGCACTGACCGCGATGGGCTGCCGCCATCACGGCCGGGTTCGTGCCGGACGGCGCTGGTAGGGACGAGACCACCGGCATCACCCCCGCGGCGGCCGACGCTGCCGGGCGTGCAGGAAGAACTCCCGGTTGCCGTCACCCCCCGGGATCGCACTTGCAAACCAGTCTACGGGCGCGATGCCGCATGCGA
>CALAMX010000077.1 GCA_937925755.1 uncultured Burkholderiales bacterium | reverse complement strand
GCAGCCCAAAGGGCAGTAGCCCGAATGCGCGACACGCAGACTCGAGGCCCGCACAAAGGCGCGTGTTTCACTGCGTGCTCGACACCCTACGGCTTGCCAAGGGAAGCACTGCAGGTGGCTACGAGCGGGGTTGAGCGCCGTGCGACGAGAGTTTAGGACCGTGACTTGACAGGAAGTCAGCCTTGGGGCCCAAACGGAGTTTCGGCGGAGGCTAACCTGCCGAAAGGCAGGTTAAGCGAGCGGAAGCGAGCGGCCGGAGCCAACACCGTGCAACGGAGCCGATTGTCCGCGCAGTCAGTGATGCTGAGCCTCCCTAATCAGCATTACCCTCGGAGCTGACAGGCCAGGCGCGACGAGCTGTCGTAGTGTTCGCCGAGAGTCCGAGTTTTTTCATTTTTTCCCACAGGTTCTTGCGCGATATACCCAACGCGGCGGCTGTGCGACCGAGATGACCGGCATGGGTCTGTAGCATCTGGTCGATATAGCGTCGCTCGCTCTCTGTGATGTACTCTGCCAGCGTCTGGGCGGCAGGCTCACTGGCGGGGGCCTCGTCGCCGAACAGATCCGATAGACTTACTGTCTGGCCCTGACAAAGGATGGCGCCACGTTCCACGGCATGCTTGAGTTCGCGCACATTGCCGGGCCAATCGTGTGTGAGCAGGGCCTGTTCAGCTTCGTTGGAGAAACGTTTGCCGGGTGCAGTCTCGGTGAGGAAGCGGCGCGCAAGCCAGAGAATGTCTTCTCGCCGCTGACGCAGCGGTGGGATGTGGATTTGTATGACGTTGATGCGATAGTACAAGTCTTCCCTGAATCGACCTTGGGTGACGAGTTTTTTCAGGTCCTGATGGGTGGCGGAGACGATGCGAAGGTCGACGGGAATGGGACGTTCGCCGCCGATTCGGGTGATTTGGCGCTCCTGCAGCACGCGCAAAAGCTTGACCTGCATGTTCAAGGGCATGTCGCCGATCTCGTCGAGGAACAAGGTTCCCCCGTCGGCCTGTTCGAACACCCCTTTGTGGGACTTTACCGCACCGGTGAAGGCCCCTTTCTCGTAGCCAAAGAGCTCGGCCTCCAAGAGCCCTTCAGGCAACGCGGCGCAGTTGACTGCCACGAAAGGGGCGTGGTCCCCTTTGGGTGTCTGCCGATGGAATGCGCGTGCCACCCATTCCTTGCCGACGCCGGACTCGCCCGTGATCAGCAGGGTTCGGGTCTTCGCGGCAAGCTGCGGCAGTTGCGCTTCGATGCGGCACAGGGACGGAGAAATCCCAAGGACAGAGCCATGTTTTGCCGGCGCAGGTGGTTGTGTCGCTGCATAGAGCTTAAGCTTTTCGATCAGGGCATCGAGGTCGAAGGGCTTGGTGAGGTAGTCGGCTGCGCCTTGTTTCAACAGGGAGACCGCCTGATCCACGGTGCTATAGGCGGTGATGAACAGCCACGGCGGCAGGCTGGGGTACTTGCCCTGAGCTTCCCGAAACAGGACGTCGCCCCCTCCATCCGGCAGGCGCAAGTCGGAAAGCACCACGCCAAAGCTGCTCTGGGCCAGCCAGCGGCGTGCCTCGGCCACATTGTGGGCCCAGCGCGCAGTGAAGCCTTCGAGCTCGAATCGCTCCATGAGCGACTCGCCCATGATGGGATCGTCTTCGATGAGGAGGATGGACAGTTCAGGATTCACGCCGGATCTCCAGGGGCAGAACGACGCTGAAGCGGGTATGGCCCGGCACGCTCTCCACAGAGATGCTGCCGTGTAGTTGCTCGACGAGCTGATACGTCACCCACAGCCCAAGGCCGTGGCCCTCGCCGCCCTCCTCCCCGAAATACGGTTCGAACAGATGTTGGCGCCGCCGCTCTGGAATGGCCGGGCCGGCGTTGCCCACCGTAATGGTGAGGACGTTGCTCACACCGATGCTGCAAGTCACATCGCCTTCCTCAGGGCTCGCTTGTACGGCGTTGAGCAGCAGGTTGAGGAGGATTTGGCGCACATGCGCCGATGGCAGCGGCAAGGGCTCCTCCACAGCACTGCGCCAATGCAGGGTCAGACGTTTCGACTGCACCTGCGCGGCGACTAAGGTGCGCACGTCTTCCAGGTCGGCGGGTGTCAGGGCCCGCGATTCGATTTTGGACTCCACGAGCAAGGCCGATACCGTGTCGCGAATTTGCAGTAAGCCACGCTCGATGAGGTCCAGGGTCTTCTCTGCCTGCGGGTCGGAACCGCCCCGGCGACGATAGTTGCTGATGGCATTGAGCATGCCGCCGAGCGGGTTATTGATCTCATGTGC
The DNA here is from genome assembly GCA_937925755.1 of uncultured Burkholderiales bacterium. GTDB lineage: Bacteria > Pseudomonadota > Gammaproteobacteria > Burkholderiales > Thiobacillaceae > JANWZL01. The sequence continues at coordinate 7,427 of CALAMX010000077.1, read as the reverse complement.
GATCCCCGCAGACAGCCGACCGATGGCGGCGAGTCGATCGCTCTGTGCCAGGTGCCTCTCCAATGCTTGTTTTTCGCGCAACTGATGCACCATGTCCTCGAAACTCTGCGCAAGCCGACCGATCTCGTCGCGGCCATGATGGAAATCGCATTGTATGGACTCTGGTATCTCCCGCCCGACCCGCCCCAAGCACCGAGCCAACTGCACGAGCGGGTCGGTCAGGTGCTTACCGGCCAACCAGCCCAGAGGCAGCAGCAGGAGCAGTGCCGCGAGAGCAGCATAGAGGGCGTCTGCAGAGACATCGACGAAGCGGGGTGCCACCAGCTTGCGGTCGTAACGTTGCAGCAGGCGCCCCAGCAGGGTGCCGTCCTCGGCCAGTATGGGCGTGGAGAAATAGAGCCAACGGCCGTCCTCGCTCTCCAAGACGCTCGACTTCAGGTCGGGATCACGGTTCGCGGGGGTCGCTGGGGCCCTGAGACCGGCGTTGAAAGGTGTCAGGATGGCGTATTGGCGGGGATCTGAAGCGGCGAAGACGTGGCCGTTCGCATCCAAGAGGATTAGCACCCTCGCGTCATCGACGGGGCGTTCCAGGGGGGTACGCAAGATCTCATACGCCTGCCAGACGTCATCATGCAGCAGGGCAGGGCGCAGGGTACGGGCCAGTGTCTTGCCCAGGGCCTCGCCGTGATGCACGAAGCTTGCGTGTGCCTGGCGATAGCTCTGCCAGGTGAAGGTCGCCGCGACCACGGCCGTGGTCGCCACGATCACCAGGCTCATGGCCAGAGGGATCTTGATGCGGTAACTGAGATCGTCAAGCATCAGACCTGCAGATAGCGCCAGTTGGCCTCGATGCCGCTGTACAAACCCTCGTCACCGATGGTGAAGGCGTCAAGGTTCAGTCGCGCCAACAAGGCCTGGCCCAGCGGCGTTCTTGCCATGCCGAGGAGCGTGTGGCGCAGCGCCTCCACCCCTGGGGTCCCACGGCGGATGACGATGGGCGGAAAACCATACTCTGGTGAATGCCAGGCCACCCGCGTGGCGTTGGTGAGTTCCGGATGCAGCCGCGCCAGGCTGTCCCAGATGTAGCCATCCACCGCCCCACCATGCGCCAGGCCAACCGCCACGGCTTCAATGACCCTGCGGTGGCCCCAAGTAAAGAAACTCTTCTTGAAGAAGCGCGTGGCCGCCTCGCCGGCCCGTTTCAGCTCCACCTGCGGCACCAGCCAGCCGGAGTTGGAATCGGGGTCGGCGTAGGCGAACACCCGGCCACGCAGGTCCAGGATGGAGCGGGTGGTGGTGTCATCGGCAGGGACGATGAGATAGGCGCGATACAAAGGCCGGCCCGCATACACCGGTACCGCCAACAGTTCCAATTGCGCCTTCATACGTACGTAGGGGTAGCCGCACAGCCATGCGCAATCCAGTTTCTGCCCCAGCAGCAGGTCTAGGATCTCGCGATAGTTGGCGCGCTGTACGAAACGCACCGGCCGGCGCAACAGGGTTTCGAGATAGGCGCGCCAGCGCGCTAAAAAGTCGGCTTGCTCGTCCAAGAAGACTGGAGTCGTGCCGAACAGCAAGGGAGGTTGATCCACGCTCGCCGTGGCTGGCCGTGTGGGCAAGGCGAAGCCGGCAAGCAGGGATAGCAGACGACGGCGTGCGTGGTCCAAAGATATCTCCAAGCAGGTTGACCCAATGTTACCGTATGGTAATAGGATGGAGTCAAGCGTCCATCGAACAGGGCAGATCGTGCTAGCGGTACTGCGAGCCTCGGCCGGAGCGTTGCATTGGAATGGTTCAAGACGCTGTATGGGTTCGCGGACGGTGGAGGCGTTTGCGCTACAAAACGTTTGAGTGGAAACATCTTCCAGGGAGGTATGTTACCGGACGGTAATAACAATTCCCCAAGAATCCTTTTCTAATCATGATGTTATGTAATGGCATAGATATTGCTTATCAGCTGTTTAGTGTGTCCTCACCTGCATCACTGAGTGCGACCATGCCATCGTTAGCCTCCGGTCAACGCCTTCGACCTGACGTCGACCTGCATTACTTGAGCGATGCGTGTCAGGCCTGGGTGCAGCGTGTGGGGCTGTGTGAGTCTTGCCGCCGCGCTTGTCCGGTCGATGCCCTACTGTGGGTAGATGAGCGTCTGGCCTTGCTGCCCGATTGCCTGAGCTGTGGGCGGTGTATACCGGTCTGCCCGATGGGCGCCCTTGAATTGCCGGGGCTGGTCCAGAGGCTTGGTGCACAGGAGGATGTCTTGCGGGTGGACTGCCGGCGCGTGCCTCTGGCTTTGCGGGCTGGGGTTAGTGTGCCCTGTCTTGGGGCGTTGGATGCGGCGGCGCTACTAGAGTTGGCTGCCAGCGGACAACCCATAGAACTCTTGGATCGGGGCTGGTGCGCCGAGTGCCCGGCGAACGGTGGTGAGCGATCTCAGGCTTTTCCGGCCCAAGCTGCGTTACAGCAGGCTTCAGATCTTTTGTCGCAGCGCGGCTGGCCGGCAGCGTCTCACCCCCGGCGTGTCTCTCTGCCCTTGCCCCTTGAGGTTGCGCTACCCATGCCCTCTGCGCGAGAGGCTAGCCCCTGCATGACAAGGCGCGGCTTTTTTGGCCGTCTAGCGAAGCCCATCCGAGAGGTGGCCACCCAGCATGAAGAGACTGCGCCTCCCCCCAGGCCGCCGGTGGCGGCTCCGCCCCATGCCTCGTTGGCAAGGGCCAGGCTGCTGGCCGCCCTGGATGCATTGCCGATGAAGGGTCTAGGCGACGACAAAACCGTTACATCACCTTCTGTGCCTTCGGCGTTGACCGTCGAATTGCAGATCGGGCCCGAATGTCGCAATCATCAGGGCTGCACCAAGGTCTGCCCAACCGGCGCTCTGCAGCCCTATCAGGATCACGTCGATGGATTCGAGGTCGGAGGCGTGCGTTTCAACATGCGCCTGTGCCTCGACTGTGGGCTTTGTCTTCGACACTGCCCAGAGCAGTCCTTGGTCAGAAATACATCTGACGCAAAGACTTCCGAAGGGTGGGTAGTGCTCACCCGGCATGTCAACCGTCGCTGCGTTGATTGCGGCGGTTCCTACAGCGTCGCTGCTGGTCAGGTCGACAGCGGCCGCTGTGACCCTTGTGAAAAATCGCGTCGTCTGGCACGTGAGATGTTCCACCAGTTTTTCGCGGCGCAGTCATGAACATCGGCTGTGCCCGAGATTTCGCCGCCCTTGGTGGCGATCCCTGCGCCTTTGGGCGCTTAGCTTGAAGAGGAGACAAGGATGAATCTATTGGAGACCCTGATCAGCCGCCGCCGCTTCCTGCAGGCCAGCGGCGCCACCGCCGCGGCGGTGGGTGTAGGCGGGGCGGTTGTCCCTGGCCTGACCACCCTGACCGAGGCACGTGCCACCGCTGCACCGTCCTCCGGCCAGACCACCATCACCAAGAACATCTGCCATCAATGCCCAGCACGCTGCGGCATCGACGTCTATACCACCGACGGCCGCGTGCACGCCATCTGGGGCACCTCCGACCACCCCATCTCCAATGGCAAACTCTGCCCCAAAGGGCCGCTTGGCACCTACATCCTCTATGACCCGGACCGCTGGAAGGGGCCGATGAAACGCACCAACCCGAAGAAGGGGCGCAATGAGGATCCCAAGTTCGTGCCGATCTCCTGGGACGAGGCCCTGGACACCGTGGCGGCGCGCTTGAACGCCCTGCGCGACAAGGGTGAGTCGCACCGTTTCGCGCTTTGCTATGGCCGCGGCTGGGGTGCCTCCTGCGCCGGTCTGCAGGGAACCTTCGGCAAGCTCTATGGCTCGCCCAACGTACCCATCGGCCATTCCTCCATGTGCTCGGACGGCAGCATCGTGGCCAAGAAGGCCCTCGACGGCAACGAAGGCTACAACGCCTACGACTACATAAACGCCAATATGCTGTTGATGTTCGGCGTCGGCTTCCTCGATGCCTTCCGCCCCTACAACAACAACATGCAGGTCTGGGGGTATATCCGTGGCGTCAAGGTGCCGAAGACACGGGTCACGGCGGTGGACGTGCACATCAACCCCACCCTCGCCGCCGCCGACCGGGCGCTGCTGATCAAGCCTGGCACCGATGGCGCCCTAGCGCTCGCCATAGCGCACTATATCCTAGTGAACGGACTGTGGGAGCGCTCTTTCGTAGGGGACTTCAAGGATGGTGTCAACCGCTTCAAACCCGGCGAAACGGTCGATCCGGCCACTTTCCAGGAGAAATGGGTCAAGGGGCTGGTGGATTGGTGGAATGTCGAGCTGAAAGACCGTACACCGAAGTGGGCGGAGGGGGTGACCACCATCTACGAGCGCGACATCATCGCCACCGCACACGAGTTTGGCACGACCCGCCCGGCCATCGCCCTCTTCGAGCGTGGCGTGCACGCCCACTCCAACGGCATCTTGAACGGTATGGCGGTGCACAGCCTCAATGCCCTAGTGGGCTCAATGTACGCCAAGGGCGGGCTGATGAATCAGATGGGCCCGAGCTACGGGCCGTTGCCGGCCAATTACGAAGATTACTTGGACGACTGGGCCAAAGACGGCGACTGGAAGAAACAGCCGCGCATCGACATGAAAGGCCACGAGGACGGCTATCTCCTGGCGCGCAACATGCTGCAAGAGGTCGGGCCCAACTCGCTCAAGGGCAAGCCCTACAAGCTCGACACCATCATGTTCTACCAGACCAACCCGGTGTGGACGGCACCGAATGGCCAGGTTTGGGAAGAGGCGCTCAAGGAGCTCTTCGTCATCGATACCTCGCCCTTCCCGAGTGAGACGGCGATGATGGCAGACCTCATCCTGCCCGATCATACCTATCTCGAGCGCCTGCAGGACGCGCCGACCTACCCTTTCCAGGGCTGGCCGATGACGCAGTTGCGCGTGCCGGCGATCAAACCGCTGTACGACACCAAGTACTTTGGCGATGTGCTCATTGAAATCGGCAAGCGCATCAAGGGCCCGATGGGCGAGTATTACAAGGCGTTGGACAACACCGAGAATGTCCTTCGCCACCTTGCCAAAGGCTTTGAAAAAAACCCGGGCGATAACGGCGTCAACAGCTTCGAGAGCTGGAAGGAGAAGGGGGTCTGGTACAAGAAGCCTTACCTCTGGCGTCAGATCGATGGCGAGTTCTACGAGTGGGACGGCCAAGACTACAACCGGAAGATGTCAGAGTCAGAGGTAAAAGAGAAACTTCTGAAAACCGAATCCGGAAAGTTTGAGTTCCGCTCCTCCTGGCTGGAGGCCAAAGCCGATTGGATCGCCGAGAAGACCGGCCGCGACCGGAGCAAACTCATGTTCCCACACTGGGAAGAGCCCAAGCACCCCGGTGGCGGCGACCTTTACATGGTCACGCCAAAGGTGGCCTTGCACGCCGAAGGTCGCGGCGCCAACATCCCCATAGCCATCGCCAACCTGCAACCTGCCTTGGGTGGGCGCGACACCGTCTACATCGAGATCAACCCGGCCACTGCACGTGCCCGTGGCATTCGCGACGGCGACCGCGTGCGCATCAAGTCCGAAGTCGGCACGATCGAAGGTTATTGCAAGTACTACGAAGGCGTGCGTCCAGACACCCTGGTGTTCCCCATGGAGCACGGCCACTGGGCACACGGGCGCTGGGCCAAGGGGCGCCTGCCCGGTCACTGCGGCGAGGTCACGGTGAACCAGTCCGACCGCATCACCGGTCAGTGCAACTACTACACAACCAAGGTCAGCATCGAGCGGGCCTAACTGGAAGGAGACAAGACAATGGCGAAATGGGGCATGGTCATTGACCTCGACAAATGCACCGGCTGCCAGGCCTGCACCACGGCCTGCGCCATGGAGAACAACCGCCTGCCTGGCGAAAACTGGCAAGACGTCCTTTACTACGTGGAAGGCAAATTTCCCAACGTCAGCATGAAGTGGTTCCCGCGGCCCTGCTTCCACTGCGAGAACCCCTCCTGTGTGTCGGTATGCCCGACCAAGGCCACTTACAAGGACCCGGACGGTGGCTTCGTGCTGATCGACTGGAACAAATGCATCGGCTGCAAGTACTGCCAGGTCGCCTGTCCGTACGGCGTGCGTTTCTACACCGACGAGCGGGCGCCCATTCAACCGGACATCCGCACGGTCTTCCCCAGCGATGAAGGACGGCAGTGGAATCCGCCTTACAAGGGGCCGCAGGACGACCCCTCCCGTGGCATCGGCATCCAGCCGCACGGCGTGGTGTCGAAGTGCACCTTCTGCTACCACAAGGTGTCCAAAGCGCCCAAGGGGGTGGCGGACCTGGACGAGGACATCCCGGAACTGAAGGAATACGTGCCCGGCTGCGTGCGGGTATGCCCACCCAAGGCCCGTTTCTTCGGCGACCTGGACAACCCGGCCAGTTACGTCAACAAGCTGATCGCCGACAAGCGCGGCACGCGACTCAAAGACGAAACCGGCAACAAGCCGCAGGTGTACTACCTCTCGGGCGGCGCTGCCAGCGCCATACCAGGCCTGCGCAGCATGAAGGACGAAGGCTGATAGGAGAGCATCATGACCCAGAATGTCAGATTCACCCCAATTCTCACGATCGCCCTCGTAGGGCTGGTGGTCACTGGCGCCTATGCATTGTTCAACCTGTTCACCCAGGGACACGCCGCCTTCAACGGCAGCAACCTGGGCCTGCATTGGACCCTCCCCATCGTGGTCTACGACTACTTCCTGCTCACCTCCACCGGGCTGGCCATGGTGGCGACTTTGGCGCTGATCTTCGGCGGCACGCACTGTCAGCCCTTGGTGCGGCGCTGCCTGTGGCTGGCTTTGGCTGGCCTCATCGGTGGGGTAGCGGTGTTGGCGCTAGAGCTCGGGCATCCGCTGCGCGCGATCTGGGCGATCCCGACCAGCTTCGCGGTCAGCTCGCCGCTCTGGTGGAAGGTGTTGTTCGTCATCGCCTACATCGTGCTCCTGCTGCTGGTCTTCACCCGCCTCAACCGGGCCGATGGTTGGAGCGGCGGCGCGCGTGTCCCGGCCACCTTGCTGCTACTCGCAGCGCTGGGTGTGACCGGTGTAGCCGGCGTGGTCTATGGCTCGATGACCATGCGCCCATTCTGGTCCAGCGGTGACGTGCCGGTCGCATTCATCTTCGAGTCTCTGTTGGGTGGGCTGGCCTTCGCCATCTTCTTCACCTATTTGGCACACGGCTTTTCGCAGGACGACATGCCTGCTCCGCTGAAGAGCCTCCTCAACGGCTTGATGCCCAATGTGTTCGCGCTGGCCATCTTCGTGCATCTGATGTTCGTCTCGGCGCGTGCCCTCATCGGCCTCTACAGCAATGCGGAGGGGATGCAGGTCTGGCATCACTTGGTGTCCACACCGTTGTTCCACGTCGAACTGTGGATCGGCCTATTGCTCCCCCTCGTGCTGATGCTGCTCGGCA
>CALAMX010000076.1 GCA_937925755.1 uncultured Burkholderiales bacterium | reverse complement strand
GTGCTCGCGCCCGGCAAATCGCCCGAGCTGGACATCAATGCACGCCTGACGCGCGGCCTGGGTAATGCGGTCTGGCGCTATCTGCCACTTGCGGTCTCCGACGATGCCTACGACTGGCTGCGCCGCGGCATACGCGCGGGTGTGTCCGATGACACCCGCCTGATCTTGCGCGGTCCGCTCGACCGTTTCCCCTTCCATGAGGGGGGCGGACAGTTCCGGGTGGACGTGAAGGTACGCGACGCCGTCATCGAGGTGGCACCGGGCTGGCCCCGCTTTACCAGCGTCAACGGCTGGGTGATCTTCCGCGACAAGGCCATGGAGATCCTGGTCAACCGCGCTGAGGTCGAGGGCATCGCTGGCATCGAGCTCTACGGCATCCGCGGGCTGACGCCCGACCTGCACTTCACCCAGGATGAGATACTCATCATCGAAGGCCGGGCGCGCGGACCCACGGCTGCCTTTCTCGACTACATCCGCGCCAGCCCGGTCAACGACTACACGGACCGTTTCACCGAACCCATGCGCGCGGAAGGACGTGGCGAACTCGCCTTGCGCCTGAATCTACCCCTGCGGCGGATCGATGCAAGCACGGTGTCGGGCGTCTACCGCATCGCCGACAACCGGCTCGACCCAGGCCATGGCTTGCCCGTGCTCGAAGGTCTGCAGGGTGATATCGCCTTCACCCACCGCGAGATCAGCGCCAAAGGTCTGAATGGCCAACTCCTCGGCCAGCCTGCCGTCCTGTCCCTGCAAAGCGGCGCCGGCGGCCGTCTGCGCCAGCACGTCGACGGCCGCATCGAACCGGCCAGTCTGGCCGACTGGGTACCCGAGTGGCTGCGCCGCCGCCTGCAGGGGGCCACCCGCTATCGCGCCGAGATCGACCTGCGCGAGCCACGCACCGAGCTGCGTGTCGAGAGCGATCTCAAGGGCCTGGCCATCGACCTGCCCTCACCCCTCGGTAAGCCGGCCGAGCAGGCGCAAAACCTCTGGCTCACTCACACCCACCTTGCACCCGATCAGACTGCACTAAAGCTCGGCTACGGCTCGCTGCTGTCAGTCCACGCCCTCATGGACAAGCCGGGCACACCTCCCAGCGTTTCAGTCCTGGTTGGCCAAGGCGAGGCGCGGCCAGCACGCAACCCCGGCCTCAGCTTGGAGATCGTCCAGGGACGTATCGATCTCGACCCCTGGCTGGAACTGCTCAGCGGCGAGGGTGACGACACCCTGTCTTTGCACAGTTTCACACTAACTGCCGGTGAGCTCATCGTGCTCGACCGGCTGTTCACCAGCATCCAGGTCAACGCTCGCCCCAACGTCGAGGGTGGCTGGAAGCTACAGATCTCTGGGGGCGAGGTGCAGGGGGAGCTGCAATGGCAGAGCGGTGAGCACCACCCCAGCCTCAAGGCGCGCTTGCGTCGGCTCGCGATCCCGGAGGTGGCACCCGGCCCACGCCCCACGCGCCGGCCGGCTCAAAGGCTAGAGGTCGAGGCCGAGGTGCGTGCCGACAGCTTCCTGATCCAAGGCCGCGACGTCGGCCGGCTTGAGTTCAACACCCGCCCGGAGGCACGCGGTCTGCGCCTGCAGTCGCTGCGCATCGTCAACCCCGACGGCCGACTGGAGGCAAGCGGGCTCCTGGCCGAGCTGCCGCAGCGCGACGCCCTCCTCGACATCCGACTCGACAGCGGCAACTTGAATGGGCTCCTCAGCCGTCTCGGCTATCCCGGCAACGTTCGGCGCGGCGAGCTCAGCCTCACCGGCCGCATCGGCTGGCCCGGCGGACCGGCCGAATTCGGTCTCGACAGGCTCAGCGGCGACCTCGACATCCGCTTGAGGAATGGCCAGTTCCTCAAGCTCGACCCGGGCGCCGGACGGCTGTTGGGAGTGCTGAGCCTGCAGGCCCTGCCCAGGCGCATCAATCTCGACTTCCGCGACATCTTCAGCGAGGGTTTCGCCTTCGATGAGATCACCGCCCCCGTGCACCTGAAGCGCGGTGTGGCCCAGGTGGCGGACCTCAAGATGCGTGGGCCGGCCGCCAGCGTCAGCGTGCGCGGTGAGATCGATCTCGTGCGTGAGACCCAAGACCTACACGTGACTGTGCAACCGCGCCTCGAGGATACGTTGGCTGCGGGGGCGATGCTGGTCAACCCGGCGGTCGGCGTCGGTGCCCTGATCGCCAGCAAGGTCCTCAAAGACCCCATCAGCCGGGCCGCCAGCTTCGAGTATCGCATTCGGGGTAGCTGGGCGGAACCGGAGGTCACACGCATCCCGCGTGCGCGCACCACCGAGGAGGCCACACCGGTTCAGACCGAGTAAGCCGCGAGTCTTTACCGCCTGACCACAGCCGGCGCCTTCGTGACCAGTGCAAGCGCATACGTCCTTGCTGCAGCAGGCCCGAATTGTGTAAGTTCCTCCAATCGAGCCGAAACGATCGCCGTGAGCCTTAAACCCGTGAGCCCCAAACACTCCTCCAGCTTCGCCAAGACCCGTAGCCGCAGTGCCCCCAAACCTCAGCCCGAATCCTATGGCGTGGTGCGCATGGCCGCCATCCAGATGGCCTCCGGGCCCAGTGTTGCCGCCAACCTGGCAGAGGCCGAGCGGCTGATCGGCATGGCCGCCGACGCCGGCGCCAAGTTGGTTGCCCTGCCCGAATACTTCGCCATCATGGGAATCGAGGACACCGACAAGGTGAAGGTGCGCGAGCAACCGGGCAAGGGGCCGATCCAGGCCTTCCTGGCCGCTCAGGCCAAGCGGCACGGTATATGGCTTGTGGGCGGCTCGGTACCCCTCGACTGCGGCCATCCGAAGAAGGTCTACAACAGCTGCCTGGTCTACAATGACAAAGGTCGGCTCGTCGCCCGCTATGACAAGATCCACCTCTTCGGCCTGTCGCTTGGCAACGAGCAGTATCGCGAAGAGGCGACCATCATGCCCGGCAACCGCGTGGTGGTGGTGGAGACCCCATTCGGCCGCATGGGTCTGTCGATCTGCTACGACCTGCGCTTCCCGGAGCTATACCGAGCGATGGGGGTGGTCGATTTCATCCTAGTGCCCTCGGCCTTCACCGCCACGACCGGCAAGGCCCATTTCGAGACCCTGATCCGCGCCCGCGCCATCGAGAACCTGGCCTATGTGATCGCCCCCGCCCAGGGCGGCTATCACCTATCCGGCCGTGAGACCCACGGCGACACGATGATCGTCGACCCCTGGGGTAACGTGCTCGACCGGCTGCCGCGCGGTTCCGGCATCGTCACTGCCGGTATCAACCGCAGCTACCAGGAGAGCCTGCGCGCCAGTCTGCCCGCCCTCAAACACCGCACTCTGAACTGTGGCAACGAGGGTATCGTCGAAGTCGTCAAAGCTTTGTGATCCCCGAGTCCACCATGACCGATACCGCCAGCCTGTTCGCGACTGCCCAGTCCACCCTGCTCACCCCGAACGACCTGGACACACCGCACATCGAGTCCATCTTCAGTCTGCTTGCCGCCCACCGCCTGGACGATGCCGATTTGTACTTCCAATACACCCGCTCTGAGGCCTGGAGCCTGGAAGAAGGTCAGGTCAAGTCGGGCAGCTTCAACATCGACCAAGGTGTTGGCGTGCGCGCGGTGGTGGGGGACAAAACGGCCTTCGCCTACTCCGACGACATCTCGCTGCCGGCCATTCGCCAGGCAGCCCAGACCGTCCGCTCCATCGCAATGAGCGGCGGGGAGGCGCGCGTCAAGGCAGCGGTCCCCGTCCAAGGGCGCAGCCTTTACCCCCCGCTTGACCCGCTCGCCTCGCTCGCCGAGGCCGACAAGGTCGCTCTACTACACCGGCTAGAGGACTATGCCCGTGCCATGGATCCGCGCGTGATCCAAGTCATAGCAAGCCTCGCCGGTGAGTACGAGGTGATTCTCATCGCCCGCCTCGACGGTCGACTGGCCGCCGACGTCCGGCCGCTCGTACGCGTGTCGCTGCAGGTGATCGTCGAGGAGGCAGGCCGCCGCGAACAGGGCACGGCCGGCGGCGGCGGCCGCTTCGACTACGCCTATTTCACCGACGCCGTCCTGCGCGACTATGCCGAGCGCGCGGTGAGGCAGGCGCTCACCAACCTCGAGGCGCGCCCCACCCCGGCCGGGACTATGACGGTCGTGCTCGGCCCCGGCTGGCCCGGCATCCTGCTGCACGAGGCGATCGGTCATGGCCTGGAGGGCGACTTCAACCGCAAGGGTTCTTCCGCCTTCTCCGGTCGTATCGGCCAACGTGTCGCTGCCCCGGGGGTGACCGTGGTCGATGATGGCACGCTACCGCTGAGGCGCGGGTCGCTCAACATCGACGACGAAGGCACGCCC
>CALAMX010000075.1 GCA_937925755.1 uncultured Burkholderiales bacterium | reverse complement strand
GACCTTGTCGTAAATGCCGGGCACCGACAGGCAACCTTCTTCGCCGATACGCTCGCCTTCCGCCTCGATGATCTCGGGGTTGATGAACACCTTGAGATCGTTGCGCTTCTCGCTCACATCCACCACGATCAACTGGATGTGACGATCGACCTGGGTGGCGGCCAGCCCTATGCCCGGCGCCGCATACATGGTCTCTGCCATATCGGCGGCGAGCTGGCGAATGGCATCGTCTACCACCTCCACAGGTTTGGCCACGGTGTGAAGGCGTTTGTCGGGATAATGCAAAATCTTGAGCAGGGCCATGAATCAGGGCGTGATGAACCGGAGAATTCAAGAATGTCGAAACCTATTATATAAACGAGGCTCAAGCTGCAGGAGCGACCATGCGCATCGCCGTTTTATTGACGATCGCCGCCGTTTTGTCCTTGGGTGTAATGAGCGCCCACGCCGACCGCGTCCTACTGAGGACCGATGCCTCCGATCCCTACACCGTGGTCAAGGGCGATACCCTGTGGGACATCGCCGCCCGTTTCCGAAAAAACCCTTGGAAATGGCCCGAGGTCTGGCAGCTCAACCGCCAGGCCATCCACAACCCCCACCGCATCGATCCGGGCGACCGCATACGCCTGATTGGCAGTGAGTCGCCCCAGTTGGTGCTGGAGCGAGGCATCCCCACCGTCAAGCTCTCGCCCCAGGTTAAGGCCGAGCCCATGGCCCAGGCCGAGCCGGGCATCCCCAGCGTGTCGTATGAGGCCATCGCCGCCTTCTTGGACCGTGGCGGCGTCATGACGGCGGAGGAGCTGGCGCGCGCCCCGCGCATCCTCGGCTCCACGGACGAGCGTGTGATCTTCGGTACGCACGACACCGTCTACGCCGATGCCGGGGCCCAGGACGTGCGCGAGTGGCAGATCGTGCGCCCCGGGCCTGCCCTCATCGACCCCATCAGCGGTGAGATCCTGGGTCACCAGCTCGTCCACATCGGTGAGGCCCGCACCCTCAAGAGCGGCAGTCCGCAACTGCTGCGCATCCTGCACACGCAGCGTGAGGTACTCAAGCGCGACCAGTTGCTCCCTCTACAGGCGAGTGAGGTGCCGCAGTTCGCTCCGCGTGCCCTGGACAAACCCATCGAGGCGCGGGTTGCGGCCGCCCTGAGCGGCGTCGAGGGTGCCGGCCCCTATACCACCATCGTCCTCAACCAGGGGTGGCGTAACGGTCTGGAGGTCGGCCATGTGCTTGCCCTGTACAAGGCCGGCCGGTCCATCACCGACCCGCGCTGCGCACGTGCCGGCACGCTCGCCTTCCTGGCCGGCGGCCTCAAGGCCCAGAGCGATTGTGTGCCGAACGATGAGGATCCCAGCGCCCTGCCCGAGCAGCGCGTGGGGCTCGCCTACGTCTACCGGGTCTTCGACCGTGTCGCCTATGCCTTGGTCATGAACGCCAAGGAACCCATTGCTGTAGGCGATGTGGCAAGGCCCATGGAAGATTGACGACGAGACCCGAACACCTAACTCGCATCACCTGGGTCAAGCTGTTCACCCTCACCACTCCGTGGACGAAACGATCTGCTGCTGGCTGCGTCTAGAGGCCGTGCCCGGACTGGGTCCCGAGTCGGCTCGCCGCTTGATCGAGGCCTTCGGCGACCCTTGTGCCGTCCTCGCCGCTCCACGCGGCCTGCTCGTCCCCATCGTCGGTGAGCGGCTTGCCGATGGACTCAAGTCGGCCGCCGAACCCGAATCCCTCGCTGCGACCCTGGCCTGGCTCGCCGAGCCGGGCAACCACTTCCTGCCAAGCACGCATCCCCTCTACCCGGAGCGGCTACGCCACATCGCCGACCCGCCCCCCTGGCTTTACGTCAAAGGCGATCCCGCCCTGCTGGCCAGCCCCATGTTGGCCATCGTCGGCAGCCGCAACGCTACGGCCCAGGGCTGCCGCGACGCCCGCGCCTTCGCCGAGAGTCTCGCCGCGGCGGGGCTCACCATCGTCAGCGGCCTGGCGTTAGGCATCGATACGGCAGCCCATGAGGGGGCGCTGGCGGGGGGACGTAGCGTGGCCGTGGTGGGCACTGGCCTTGATCGGGTATACCCGGCACGGAACCGGGACCTTGCCCATCGTCTAGCGGCCACGGGGGCCTTGGTCTCCGAGTTGCCCCTGGGAACGCCGCCGCGGCCTGGCCAGTTCCCACGCCGCAACCGCATCATCAGCGGTCTGGCCCTTGGCGTCCTGGTGGTCGAGGCCACGCTGGAAAGCGGCTCTTTGATCACCGCGCGGCTCGCCAGCGAGCAGGGACGCGAGGTCTTCGCCCTGCCCGGATCCATCCACTCGCCGCTCGCCAAGGGCTGCCACCGCCTGATCCGCGAAGGGGCCAAACTGGTCGAGTGCGTCGAGGACATCCTGGAGGAACTGCATTGGCAGTGGCAGCCGCCCGTGAAGTTGCCATCTGACGACAAGGCAACCGAGTCGGCGGACGGGCTGCTCGAACTCATGGGCCCGGATCCGGTCGCAATCGACCGTCTGGTGAGCCTCTCCGGCTTGACGGTGGAGACCCTTTCGGCCAAGCTACTCACGCTAGAGCTCGAGGGCAAGGTCGCCAGTCTGCCCGGCGGGCTCTATCAACGCCTCCATTGAACGGCCCCTGGCGGGGGCGGAACGCACGGCCATGCTCGACATCCTCCAATACCTGTACGAACACTACCTCGTCGACGACCATTATCCCGATACCCAGTCCCTGGCCCTGAAACTGTCGACGGCCGGCTTCGACCAGGACGAGATCGACCAAGCCCTGGAATGGCTCGACGGCCTGTCCGCCCTGGACCCCGCGGCAGAGGCAGCCTTCGCCCCGCGCGGCGCCCGCGTCTACAACGCGCACGAGCTGTCGCGGCTGGCGCCCGAAGGGCGCGGTTTCCTCACCTATCTGGAGAATGCTGGTCTGCTCTCCGCCTATGCCCGTGAATGGGTGATCGAGCGCGCGCTGGCCCTCGACGACGCCGAGGTGCCGGCCGAGAAGATCAAGTGGATCGCCCTCATCGCTCTGTGGAAGCTAAGAGGTGCCCTCTCGGCGCTCTGGCTCGAGGACCTGGTACGGGAGGAGGACGTTGCGCCACAGACCCTGCATTGATGCCCGGCCGGCGGCCCACACCCCAGAGCACGCCGCACCGCGCCCTGGCCACCGGGCACGAATTGCTTAGTTAAGCCACGTGGGCAAGCAGCTCATCATCGCCGAGAAGCCGTCGGTGGCGCAGGACATCGCCCGCGCTTTGGGTGGCTTTCACAAGGAGAAGGACTACTACGAGTCGGATGAGTATGTCCTGTCCTCCGCCATCGGTCACCTGCTGGAACTGACTGCGCCGCCGGAGTATGAGGTCAAGCGCGGCAAGTGGTCCTTCGCCCACTTGCCGGTGATCCCACCGCGCTTCGATCTAGTGCCGATCGAGAAGACTCAGGATCGGCTGAAGCTCCTGGAGAAGCTCATCAAGCGCAAGGACGTCGTTGGCCTGATCAATGCCTGTGATGCCGGGCGCGAGGGCGAGCTGATCTTCAACTACATCGTCCAGCACAGCGGCACCAAAAAGCCGGTCAAGCGGCTGTGGCTGCAGTCGATGACACCGGCGGCGATCCGCGAGGGTTTCGCTCGGCTGCGCGATGCCTCCGAGGTAGAAGGCCTGCGCCAGGCCGCCGTGTGCCGCGCGGAGAGCGACTGGCTCGTTGGGATCAACGGCACGCGCGCCATGACCGCCTTCAACTCGAAGACGGGCGGCTTCCATCTGACCACCGTAGGGCGCGTGCAAACGCCCACGCTGGCCATCGTCGTCGAGCGGGAAGAGCGCATCCGCCGTTTCGTGCCGCGCCCCTATTGGGAGCTGGAGGCGCGCTTCCGCGGTGAGAAAGGGGAATACACTGGGCGCTGGTTTGACGAGGCCTTCAAGAAGCGCGAGGACGACGAGCAGGCCACCGCCTATCGCCTCTGGGAGGAGGCTCGTGCGCAGGCCGTGCGCGCTGCCTGCCTGGGTCAGCCCGCTCAGGCCACCGAGGAGGTCAAACCGGCGAGCCAACTGTCCCCCCTGCTCTATGACCTCACCAGCCTGCAGCGCGAGGCCAACAACCGCTTCGGCTTCTCG
>CALAMX010000074.1 GCA_937925755.1 uncultured Burkholderiales bacterium | reverse complement strand
TTGGTATGCAGGGGTCGTAGGCGTCCGTAAGACAGCCATTCGATCCCATAGGTGAGATCGGGCCAGATGAGCTGGGCGGCGATGATCACGCCGACCAGCATGCCGACAATGCCCCAGACCACGGTCATGATGGCAAATTGTCGGACGACCTTGTAGTTGTAGGTTGTCGCTTCCATACGGGTCTCCTTCGCGCAATGTTACAGGGGGTGGTGCACTGCGAGTCGCATAATACGACCTGCAAATCCTAAATAGTGGTTTGGGCGGTGTCAACGCGTCGTGGGCCTACTTTCGCAATTTTTCGCGCTCCTCTTCATTCGTCTCCTTCGGCAGGTCATCGTCCATCAAGATACGATGGGCAGGCCCCTCCATGTCCTCGAACTGGCCCGTCTTCACCGCCCAGAGGAAAAAGGCGGCGATCACCGCAACGAAGACCAGGCTCAGTGGGATGAGCAGATAGAGGATCTCCATGATCGGAACAAATATCGACCTTTTCCAACGGTATTGCAAGCGGTCCGGCTGTCATCCCCGGCCAATTTTCGCCAGGCGCAAGGCGTTGAGGACGACCAGCAGCGAGGACAGCGACATGCCCAGGCCGGCGAGCCAGGGCGTGACATGGCCCAGGGCGGCGGCGGGTAGGGCGAGGATGTTATAGGCAACCGACCAGGTCAGATTCTGGCGGATGACCACGCGTGTCTTGCGCGCCATTTCCACGCCGTCGGCCAGACGCATGAGCTCGCTGGAGAGCAGGACCATATCGGCCGCCGCCTGTGCCGCCTCGGCGCCCTGATCGATGGCCACCGAGACTTGGGCCTGGGCAAGCACCGGGGCGTCGTTGACCCCGTCGCCGGTCATCACCACCACCCGACCCTCGGACTGCAAGGCCTTCACTGCGGCGACTTTGTCCTGCGGTAACATGCCGCCGCGCGCATCTTCGATCCCCAAGTGCGCCGCGAGTGCCGCCACATTGTCCGGACGGTCGCCCGAGTAGAGGTGCAGCCGCATCCCCAGCCGTTTGAGTCGCGCGACCAGGGCCTGGGCTTGGGGTCGCAGCTCGTCACCAAGACCGAACCAGGCGATCACACCATTCGCATCGGCCAGGCCGACTGCGGTAAGCCCGGCAGGCAGGCCAGTGTCTTGACCTGGGGCAATGAATTCGGGGGCACCCAGCCGATAGCGCATACCGTCGATCACCCCCTCGACGCCCTGACCCGGCACGTACTGCAGGTCCGTGGCGTGCAACGAGATCGTCCCGGCTGCCGCGCGCAGGGGATGGGCGACGGGGTGGGTGGCACCTTGTTCCAGGGCAGCCGCCAGCGCCAAGGCCTCATCGCGGCTGCCGCGCAGGATTCGAGCCTCGATCAGCCGGAACTTGCCGGTGGTGAGTGTGCCGGTCTTGTCGAAGACGAAATCGGTAGCGCGTGCGAGCGTCTCCAGGGCATGGCCGCGCGTGGACAGCAACCCCATGCGCGTGAGCCGACCGAGGGCGGCGGTCAGCGCCGCTGGGGTGGCGAGCGACAGGGCGCAGGGACAGGAGACCACCAGGACGGAGACCGTGATCCAGAAGGCGCGATCGGGGTCGATCTCGAGCCAGACGAGCGCCGTGGCCGCGGCGGCGAGCAGAAGCCCCAGCACGAACCAGGCGGCGACGCGGTCGGCCAGCACGGCCAGGCGCGGTTTTTCGGCGAGTGCCCGGTCGAGCAGCCGGGCGATGCCCGACAGCACGGTGTCGGCACCGACTCTCTCCACCTGGACCACCAGGGGGCTGGCCAGGTTGAGGGTACCGCCGATGACTGTGCTACCGACTTGTTTGTCCACCGGCTTGGACTCGCCGGTCAACAACGACTCGTCCACACTGGAGGCGCCCTCGACCACCCGCCCGTCGGCGGGGAAGGACTCGCCGGGGCCGACCAGGACATAGTCGCCCGGGGTGAGCTTGACCGCCCCCAAGGTCTCCTCACTGCGGTCAGCGGGATAGCCTGGCAGGCGGACCGCCACCGCAGGGATGAGCTTGACCAGGCTCTCCGCCGCCTCGGCCGACTTTCTGCGCGCGTTCATCTCCAGGAAGCGGCCGGTGAGCAGCAGAAAGACGAACATGGTGACCGAGTCGAAATAGACCTCGCCCTGCTGGATCCAGGTGGCCCAGACGCTGGCGGCATAGGCGAGACCGACGCCCAGGGCCACGGGCACGTCCATGCCCACTCGCCCCATCTTGAAGTCGCGCCAGGCGCCCAGAAAGAAGGGAGCAGAGGAGTAGAACACCACCGGCGTGGTGAGGATGAGGCTGGCCCAGCGCATGAGCATCTCGATGTCGTGCGTCATGCTGCCTTCCTCGGCGAGGTAGACCGGCACCGCGTACATCATCACCTGCATCATCCCCAGGCCGGCGATGGCCAACCGCCGGATGGCGGCATTGCGCTCCTTGCGGAAGAGCTCCTCCTGCCGGCTGGTGTCGAAGGGGTAGGCGCGGTAGCCAATCTCCTGCACGGCCTTGAGGATGTCGGAGAGCTTGATGCGGGTGTTGTCCCAGCGCACCCGCGCGCGATGGGTGGAAAAGTTGATGTCGGCGGCGATCACGCCCGGCAGTTGCTGCAGGTGGCGCTCGTTCAACCAGACGCAGGCGGCGCAGACGATGCCCTCGAGGATCAGGCTGGCCTCACGGATGTCGCCCTCGGCCTTGACGAAGCTCTGCTGCACCTCAGGCAGGTCATAAAGCTGCAGTTTCTTGAGCGCCTCCAGGGCCGCTTCGGGGGTCTTGGGCAGCTCGGTACGCAGGCGGTAGTAATCGGCATTGCCCGAATCGATGATGGTCTGGGCCACGGCCTGACAGCCTCGGCAGCAGGCCGGGTGCAGCCCGCCGTCCAGGCGGATCGGATAGTCGGCACCGCGCGGCACGGGCTCGCCGCAATGAAAACAGTGCTGGGAATCGGGGTGGGGCGAAGTGGGCATGTGGTTGAGCATTGTACCGGCTAAAATGGCCGCATGATCCCCTGGTTGCGCGCCACCGATCCCTTTCCGCCGGTCGAGCAGGCCCTGGCCGAGCCCAACGGCCTATTGGCCGCAGGGGCGGACCTTACCCCCGCGCGTCTGCTCGATGCCTATCGGCGCGGCATCTTCCCCTGGTTCAATGCCGGCGAGCCCATCCTTTGGTGGTCGCCCGACCCCCGCATGGTGCTTTTCCCCGACGAGTTCGCGCCCGGCCGTTCGCTGCGTAAGCGGTTGCGCCGCGGCGACTACGAGATCCGTGTGGACAGTGCCTTCACCACGGTCATGCAGGCCTGCGCCGCGCCGCGGCCAGGCCAGCGCGGCACCTGGATCACGCCGAGCATGCTGGCCGCCTATACGCGTCTACACCATCTGGGGCATGCCCACTCGGTCGAGACCTGGATTGATGGCCGCCTGGTCGGCGGCCTGTATGGCGTGGCGATCGGCCGGGTCTTCTTCGGCGAGTCCATGTTTTACCGCGTGCCGGATGCCTCCAAGATCGCCTTTGCCCATCTAGTGAGGCAACTTCGCGCCTGGGGCTATGGTCTCATCGATTGCCAGATGAGCACGCCTCACCTCGCCTCGCTCGGCGCCCGTGAGATCCCGCGCCAGGAATTCATCACTCGGTTATCCGAGCTCACGGCACTGCCTGGGCAGCCCTTGCCCTGGCGCTTCGCGCCGGCCACCTGGGAGGCGCCGGCATGCAGTCCCAAGGGGGGCTCGCGACCGGCCACGGGAGGCCTGCGCCGAAGGCCTTTTTCGCCCCACGAGCATTCCGGTCATGACCTTCCTGCGTGACCTGCCCCTTTACCGCTTACAGTTCTATCTGACGGCGGCCTATCCATGCGGCTATCTGCCGAACCGATTCGCGCGCTCGCAGGTGGTCACTCCCAGCCACCTCGTCGACAGCACCGTCTATTCCGAGTTGGTGCGGCAAGGGTTCCGGCGCAGTGGTCTCAACGTCTACCGTCCGCGCTGCGACAACTGCCACGCCTGTGTGCCGGTCCGCCTGCCGGTCGCGGATTTCACACCCAACCGTAGTCAACGTCGCTGCCGAACACGCAACCACGATGTCGGCTACATCCTCAAGCCGCTGGTTTTCGACGAGACCCACTACCGCCTCTACCGGCGTTATCAGCGCGCACGTCACGCGGGCGGTGGCATGGACCAGGACGATCGCGAGCAGTACCGTAATTTTCTGCTCATGAGCCGAGTGGATAGCGCGCTGGTCGAGTACACCCTGGACGGACGGGTGGTGATGGTGAGCCTGGTCGACCGCCTCCTCGACGGCCTGTCGGCCGTGTACGCATTCTATGCGCCCGAGCTCGGCCGGCGCGGGTTGGGGGTCTACAACGTCCTGACCCTGGTCGAGCTGGCCCGGCGGATGGGACTATCCTTTGTCTATTTGGGTTATTGGATCGGCAACAGCCCGAAGATGGCTTACAAACGCCAGTACCGACCGATCGAGGGTCTGATCGACGGCCGCTGGCAGCTTCTGGAGACAGTACATGGCCCGACTGCCTGAAGCCGCCGAACAGATCCTGCGCGCGCACGCGCCCTTCATCCACGGTGTAGTACAGGCCTGCCGCGACCCGGTACGGCGGCCCCAGCTCATGGCGATGCTGCAGGCCGCCGAGGATCAGGGCTGGCGCCGGCTCGTCGGCGCGATCCGTACCATCGTCGATGGCCGGCGCGACCGGTCCGTACTGTTGGGACTCGACGACGAGGACCGGGTGATCGCCGAGGCCATTCTGGCCGGTCTCGAAGACCCGGCCAATCTGCCGCCGCTCGCACCGGCGGGAGACCCCACCACGGCGGCGCCTGGGCTTGCCGCAATGATCCATGCCGCCGCCCGGGGGGATGTACAGGCCCTCACCGCATTGGCCACCATGGCCGAGCAGATGCTACGGGTCGGCGGCGACATGGCCCGACTGGGCGGCATCATGCGCCGTCTGGTCGATGGCGAGCGCGACGCCGCTCTGCTCTGCCGCGGTATGGGGCCACTCGCTCGCAGTCTGGTACTCGACATCCTGAACGAACTGGCCCGCCTCCGTACGCATTGATGCGCACCTTGCTCGCGCTTGGTCTGTGCAGTTACATGCTCTTGGGTTGCGTGACACCGGATGGGCCTGCCCCGCAAACCCAAGCGGAGGGTTTCCGGCCTTATCCGTCCGATCCCCGCATCCGGCTGGAAGAGGGGGCTAGTGCTCACGCCGCGCGTGTCCATGCCCTGCTCGATGCCGCGGTGGCGCGTGTAGAGCGCGTTCACGGTCTGCCTTTCCGGGCGCCGCCGAACATTCATGTCTGTGCGACGGTGACCTGCTTCACGCGCCTGGTGAAGACGCCGGGTCTTACGGCGGCCGTGGTGGCGGACAACCGGCTCGTCCTCTCGCCGCGCTTGTTCGGCGTCGAGGCCGACCGCCTGCCAGGCATACTCGCGCACGAGCTTTCGCACGTGCACCTCGGCCAGCGTCTTGGCCACTACAGTCCCTGGATCCCGGTGTGGTTCCACGAGGGGCTGGCCACCGCCGTGGCGGAGGGTGGTGGAGCCGAGTTCGCCAGCGATAGGGCCACATACACTGCCTGGCGGGATGGCCGACGGATCGATTTCGATCGGCGCGACGTCCCCGGGCAGCGCCACCGGGCCGAGGCCTTCGGGCTCGACATCCATGAGTTTTATCGCCAAGCCTGGTGCGCGGTCGAGCTGCTGCGGGCACACGACCCGGCGGCATTCAGGCGCTGGCTCGTCGCCTTGCAGGAGGGGGCGGATTTCCACATCGCCTTCGCCGATGCCTACAATACGGATCTGGCCAAGCTTTTGAATTCCCAGCTTGACAGCATCGCCCTCGCCACAGAGCCCGCCAGCCATGAAGGATGCGCTCATCCCGGTCCGCAAGTCGGACATCGCCATCGGTAAGCCCCTGCCTTGGGCGGTCTACGATGAGCAGCACGTTCTGCTGCTCAATAAAGGGGTGGTGGTGACCAGTGAACACCAGATCGAGACCCTCATCGAGAAGGGGCTGTACCGTGAGGAACGCCCCCGCGCTCTGGATCCCGAATGCCCGCAGGGAGGGGAGGTAGTGCAGGGGCAACCGCTCGAAGACGGCGTGGACATCCCCTTCGACCGGGTCCGCTTCGCCCCGGGCGACCTGGTACAGTTGCAGGGCCTGCAGGAGGGGATGGACGAGCGCTACAACGTGCGCATCATCGGCATGTACAAGGGCAAGAGCGTCCTGGTCAGTCACCCCGTGGTCGATGACAAGCTCATCTTCGTGCGCGAGGGGCAGAGTTTCCTGGTGCGTGCCTTCTCCGGAGTGAATGTCTGCGGTTTCAAGGCGCGTGTGCTCAAGGTGAATCTCTTGCCTTATGCCTATTTGCATTTGTCCTATCCCAACGCAGTGCACGCCGTGCGGGTGCGGCAGGCCCTGCGCGCCCCGGTGGACATCATCATCGCCATCTACGAGTGCGAGGGCGGTCCGCTGATTGCCTCCGGTCGCATCGTCGACCTGAGTGTGGGTGGCGCCCGGGTACACTCGCCGGTACGGTTCGGCGAGAAGGGAGGGCGGGTGTTCATCACCTTCAAGGTGAAGCTAGAGGACATCGAGGAGATCGTCACCACGCCGGCCATCATCCGTTCGTTTGGCGAGGAGACCGATGACAAGGGCAGGCTCATGCAGGTGGTGGGGCTACAATTCGGCGAGATCAACCCAGCGCAGCGCCTGATCATCATGAACCTGGTCTATCAGCACCTGTTCAAGGAATATTGAGCGCCATGCAACAGTATCACCAACTCCTGCGCCATGTGTTGGAATACGGCGTGCGCAAGGAGGACCGCACCGGCACGGGCACGCTCTCGGTGTTCGGCTATCAGATGCGTTTCGACTTGGCCGAGGGCTTCCCCTTGGTGACCACCAAGAAGGTGCATCTCAAGTCCATCATTCACGAGCTGCTGTGGTTTCTGCGTGGGGACACCAACATCGCCTATCTGCGCGACAACGGCGTGACCATCTGGGACGAATGGGCTGACGCCAACGGTGACCTCGGCCCGATCTACGGTTACCAGTGGCGCTCCTGGCCGACGGCGGATGGCCGGCACATCGACCAGATCGCCCAGGTCGTGGCGCAAATCCGCAGCCACCCCGACTCGCGCCGGCTTGTGGTCAGCGCCTGGAACGTCGGTGAGATCGAGAAAATGAAGCTGCCGCCCTGCCATGTGTTGTTCCAGTTTTATGTCGCAGAGGGCCGCCTGTCCTGCCAGCTCTATCAGCGCAGCGCTGACCTCTTCCTGGGGGTGCCCTTCAATATCGCCTCCTATGCCCTGCTGACCATGATGATCGCCCAGGTGACGGGACTTAAACCCGGTGAGTTCATTCACACCCTGGGGGATGCCCACATCTATCTCAACCACCTGGATCAGGTCAGACTTCAGCTCACACGCGAGCCACGACCGCTGCCGACCATGCACCTAAACCCCGACGTGCGCGACCTGTTCGCCTTCCGCTACGAGGATTTCCGCCTGGAGGGCTATGACCCACACCCCGCCATCAAGGCGCCGGTGGCGGTC
>CALAMX010000073.1 GCA_937925755.1 uncultured Burkholderiales bacterium | reverse complement strand
ATCCGCACCATGGCCGACATGATGGCCCGCTTTCGCGAACGGCACGGCCTACTGGGCCACCTCTCCGGTGCCATCCCCGGCCTGCTCGCCCCAGCGGGCCCTTTGGGCCAGGGCCAGCACTTCGCCATGGCCGGCGCGCTGTTGCACCCGAGGCGACTGTTCCCCGTCACCATCGGCGACGGGGGCATGGGCGAGCCCTATGTGTTGAACAGCATGATGCACTTCCACACGGCCTACCCCGAGGTGACCAACTTCCTGCCGGTGTTGATCTGGAACGGCTATAGCCAGGAGCACCATGCCATGGTCTCGCGTCTGTCCAATGCGGCGATGATCGACTACTGGCGGGGGCACGGCTTCGAGGAGGTGGTGCTGGTCGATGCCAAGGACTTCGACGACTCGGGGCAGGAAGGCGCGTACGTCGACTCCACCCGTTTTTCGCACGCGCGGCGGCTTGACTTTGCCCACGCGGTGCTCACGGGCATGGACCGGGCGGCGAGGAGCGCGCTGTCGGGCCGGCTTACCGCCTTCATCCTCAAGCAGTTGAAAGGTGCCGGGGTGCACACGGTGGGGGCCAAGTCGCACAACCTCTACCCGGCCGACACCCTGGATGCGGCGCACATCCGCGAAGGACTGCAGCGCCGAGCGCTCAACCCCGAGGCCTGGGCCATCGTGCGCGCCAACTTCATGCGCGCTGGCGGCGGCCCGGCGGTGAAGACCATGGTCACCGAGCGGGTGCTGGAGCTCGCCCCGCTCCCGCCCTTCCCGGTCAAGGAATACGCCAAGGGCGAAAAGGTGGTGCCGTCCACGGCCATGGGCGAGCTGGTCGCCTGGGTGGGCCGGCAGGACCCTCGCTTCGTGGTGACCAATGCCGACGGCAACGAGGCCAGTGGCATGAAGAACGTCAACGAGGCGTTGAAGATCCGCCACCCGACGCCAGACCCGCTCTACAACCAGACGCCCAGGGGCCAGGTCTACGAACCCTTGAACGAGGACGCCTGCGCCGGCTTGGCGGCGGGCTTGGCCCTCTTGGGTGGCCGCGCGCTCTGGCTGTCGTATGAATCTTTTGCCATCAACGGCTGGCCCATCGTGCAGACGGTGACCCAGGCCATGGCCGAGCTGCGTCGCCGCACGCCGTCCATCGTCTGCATGTTCACTGCCGGCGCGCTGGAGCAGGGGCGTAACGGCTGGACCCACCAGCGGCCGGAGATCGAGAACTACATCGCCGCGCAGATGCGCAATGGCAACGTCTATCTGCTCTTCCCCTGCGACGCCAACGCCATCCAGGCCGCTTATGAATACGCCACGCAGAGCTACAACAAGGGCATGGTGATCATCGCCTCCAAGAGCCCGCTGCCGGTGTACCTCAACATGGACGAGGCGCGCGCGGCTGTCGAGCGGGGCGCCGCGCTGCTCTACGAGAGCGCCGCAGGGGCGCGCGGCACGGTGGTCTTCGCCGTCACCGGCGACATGATCCTGCTGCCGGTGTTCGAGGCGAAGGACCACCTGGAGGCCGAGGGCTGGCGCGTGCGCATCGTCGCCGTCGTCAACCCGCGCCGGCTGTACCGGCCGTCCGACGTCGCCTGGGAGACGGTGGCCGAACCCGACAACGCCTTCATGGACGACGACCACTTCAACGCCCTGTTCGATGCCGACGTGCTACTGGCGGTCTCGGGCGGTCCATCCGCGAGCCTGGAGCCGGTCCTGCTGCGCAGCCGCGCCGCTCACCGCGACACCTTCGCCTGGAAGCGCGGCGAGACTACCGCCAGCCCGCAGGAGATCATGGACTTCAATGAACTGACGGCGGCGGCCATGGCAGCACGGGTGGCAGCGTTGACCGCTTGAGCCGGTGACTTGCATGAACAAGATCATCGTCCTTGACGACGACCCCACCGGCTGCCAGACGGTGCATTCCTGTCTGCTCGCCACCCGCTGGGACGTAGCCACCCTGCACGAGGCACTGGTTGATGCGGCACCATTGTTTTTCGTGCTCACCAACACGCGCGCCATGGACGCGAAGCGCGCTGCGGCGGTCACGCGCGAGGTCTGCGCAAACCTCAAGCGCGCCTTGGACCAGTGCGCCGAGGCGGGAAAACCGGTGAACCCGATTTTCGTAAGCCGCTCCGACTCCACGCTGCGCGGTCACTATCCGGTCGAGACCGACGTGATGGCCGCGGAACTAGGGCCCTTCGATGCCCACTTCCTGGTGCCGGCCTTCTTCGAGGGCGGCCGCGTCACCGTTGATGGCGTGCATTACCTGGTCACAGAGGGCCGGCGGGTGCCGGTGGCCGAGACCGAGTTCGCGCGCGACTCGGTGTTTGGCTACCGCCATGACTTCCTGCCTGCCTATGTCGAGGAGAAGACCGGCGGTCGCATCCGTGCCGATCAGGTGCAGCGCTTCGGGCTCGCCGAGCTGCGCTCGGGCTGTCTGGAACGGCTGCTGGACTTGACTGGTAATGTCTGTTGCGTGGTCGATGCCGAGCGTCAGGACGACCTCGACCGCTTCGCTGCCGCTGTACGCGACGCCACCGCCCGGGGTAAACGCTTTTTGTTCCGCAGCGCGGCGAGCCTGATCACTGCCTTGGCCCAGTTGCCACCGCAGCCGGTGCCGGCGGCGCGGATGGCGGCCTACGTGCGCGGCGGCCGCCCCGGCGCGATCCTGGTCGGCTCGCATGTGGCCAGGACCACCGCCCAGCTCGAGCGCCTGTTGGCAGAGCCTGGCCTCGCGCCGATCGAGCTGGACGTCGGCCGTCTACCGCAGGCGCGTGCCGAGCTCGTCGCGGCCATCTGTCAAGTCGCACAAGAGGCCCATGACCAGGGTCTCACCCCCGTCATCTACACCAGCCGGCGCGAGCTTGGCTTCGCCAGCCAGGCCGAGCGGCTGGCCTTCGGCGAGACGGTCTCCGCCACCCTGATGGACATCGTGCGCGGTCTGCCGGCAGGCATCGGCTACCTGATCAGCAAGGGTGGCATCACCTCGAATGACGTGCTCTCCGCGGGGCTCGCGCTCAAAACGGCGCGCGTGGTGGGGCAGATCCTCGCCGGCTGCTCGGTGGTGCGCTGCCCCACCGATCACCCGCGCTTTGCCGACCTGCCAGTGGTCATCTTCCCCGGCAACGTCGGGGCGGATGATGCCCTGGCGCGGGTCTATCGCCGCCTGGCAGGACTGGAGCGCGCCCCGGCGGCGTGATCCAATAAGGGGCATGAACCCGACAACCCCGCACCCGCGCCGAGCAGAGTTGATCCAAGGTCTGCTCGAGTGGCTGCCGGCCGACGCCGTGCTCTATGAGCCGGAGGACCTGCGCCCCTACGAGTGCGACGGGCTGTCCGCCTACCGCCAGATGCCCATGGTGGTGGTCTTGCCCAAAACGGTGGAGGAGGTGCAGGTGGTCATGCGTCTTGCCCACCGGTTCAAGGTCCCGGTCGTCGCCCGCGGCGCCGGCACCGGTTTGTCGGGCGGGGCCCTGCCGCAAGCGGATGGGTTGCTCCTGTCGCTCGCTCGGCTCAAGTCCATCCTGGCCATCGACCCCGTCGCCCGCACTGCCCGCGTGCAGCCCGGCGTGCGCAACCTGGCCATCTCCGAGGCGGCCCGGCCCTATGGCCTATATTATGCCCCCGACCCCTCCTCGCAGATCGCCTGCACCATCGGTGGCAACGTGGCCGAGAACTCGGGTGGCGTGCACTGCCTGAAATATGGGCTCACTGTGCACAACGTGCTGAAGCTAGAGGTGGTCACCGTCGAGGGCGAGCGGCTCAGCCTCGGGGCCGACGCCCTGGATGCGCCGGGCTACGACCTGCTGGCGCTGCTGAACGGCTCGGAGGGGCTGCTCGCGGTGGTGGTCGAGGTCACCGTGCGCCTGCTGCCCCTGCCCGAGCGTGCCCAGGTCCTGCTCGCCGCGTTCGATGACGTCGCCAAGGCCGGTGCGGCGGTGGGGGCCATCCTCGCCGCGGGCATCATCCCTGCGGGCCTGGAGATGATGGACAACCTGGCGATCCGTGCGGCCGAGGCCTTCGTGCAGGCCGGCTATCCAGTCGATGCCGCCGCCATCCTGCTGGTCGAGCTCGACGGCACCAATGCCGAGGTGTCCGAGCAGGTCATGCAGGTGCGCGAGCGGCTCATCGCCAGTGGCGCGCGCGAGGTGCGCACTGCACGTGACGAGGCCGAGCGGCAACTTTTCTGGAAGGGGCGCAAGGCGGCCTTTCCGGCGGTGGGCCGCATCTCGCCCGACTATTACTGCATGGACGGCACCATCCCGCGCCGGCGGTTGCCTGAGGTGCTCAGCCGCATCGCCGCGCTATCGCAAGAGTACGGCCTGCCGGTGGCCAATGTCTTCCACGCCGGCGACGGCAACCTGCATCCACTGATCCTCTATGATGCCAACCGGCCAGGTGAGCTGGAGCGCACGGAAGAACTGGGGCGTCGCATCCTCGAGTCGTGCATCGAGGTGGGCGGCACCATCACCGGCGAGCACGGCGTGGGGGTGGAGAAACTCGCGGGGATGTGCGTGCAGTTCGGGGCGCTGGAACTCGCCCAGTTCCATGCGGTGAAGGCCGCCTTCGACCCTGCGGGGCTGCTCAACCCTGGCAAGGCGGTACCGACCCTGCATCGCTGCGCCGAGTTCGGGGCCATGCACGTGCACGACGGTCAACTGAAGTTTCCTGAGCTGCCGAGGTTTTAGGCGGGTGTGCAATGTTGCCTGCTGCCGATCTCACCGAACCACTCGCGGAACGGGTCCGCGCCGCGCACGCCGCCAGTACACCGTTGGCCATCGTCGGCGGTGGCAGCAAGTCCTGGCTGGGTCGTCCGGTGCAGGGTGGGGTACTAGACCTTTCCGGCCACCGCGGCATCGTCAGTTACGAGCCCACCGAACTCGTGCTCAGCGCCCGTACCGGCACACCATTGGCCGAGATCGAGGCGATACTGGCCGAGCGTGGACAGTGCCTGGCCTTCGAACCGCCGCACTATGGGGTGTCGGCCACCCTGGGCGGCACGGTGGCTTGCAACCTCTCCGGTCCCGCCCGCCCCTATGCCGGCGCCTGTCGTGACTTCATCCTGGGGGTGCGCCTCATCAACGGCCGCGGCGAGGTGCTGCGCTTCGGCGGCGAGGTGATGAAGAACGTCGCCGGCTACGACCTCTCGCGCCTGATGGCCGGCGCCCAGGGCACCCTGGGGGTGCTGTTGGAGGTCAGCCTCAAGGTTCTGCCGCGACCGCCCGCAGAGCTGACCCTCGCCCTGGAGCTGGAGGCCGCGACGGCGGTTGCACGCTTCAACGCCTGGGCGGGGCAGCCCCTGCCTATCACTGCCGCCTGCCACGACGGTGAGCGCGCCTATGTGCGCCTGTCCGGGGCCGAGTCGGCAGTACGGGCGGCGCGCCAGCGCCTGGGGGGTGAGGTGATCGAGGCGGGCGCGACCTTCTGGCAATCGGTGCGGGAGCTGACGCACGGCTTCTTCCAGACGCCCGGTGTCCTCTGGCGCCTGTCGCTGCCGCCCGCCGCCCCGGTCGCCGCGAAACCGCACCAGTTCATCGATTGGGGCGGGGCGCAGCGCTGGGTGCTGAGCGACAGCGAACTCTGGGACCAGGCCACCGGCATGGGCGGACATGCCACGCGCTACCGCGGCGGTAGTCGCGACCGCGTCTTCCAGCCCTTGAGCCCGGTGCTGCTCGCGCTACACCGGCGGCTCAAGGCCGCCTTTGACCCCAAGGGCATCCTCAACCCCGGACGACTCTACCCAGAGCTCTGATGCAGACCCGGCTCACCGACGACATCCGCGCTACCGTGTTTGGCCACGAGGCCGAAGCCATTCTGCGCAGTTGTGTGCATTGCGGCTTCTGCACGGCGACCTGCCCAACTTATCAGTTGCTCGGCGACGAGCTGGACGGACCGCGCGGTCGCATCTACCTCATCAAACAGGTGCTGGAGGGCCACGCCCCGACGCGCAAGACCCAGTTACACCTGGACCGCTGTCTGACCTGCCGCGCCTGCGAGACGACCTGCCCGTCGGGGGTGCGCTACGGGCGCTTGATCGACATCGGCCGGGCCGTGGTCGACCGGCGTGTGCCGCGCAGCCTCCCGCAGCGACTGCTGCGGTCCGCGCTGCTCGGCGCCATTCCGCACGCCGGACGCTTCGCCCTGTTGCTGCGCCTGGGGTGGACGGTGCAGCCCCTACTGCCGACGCGGCTGCGGCGTAAGCTGCCGCCCCGGCAGACGCCCGGCCCCTGGCCAGAGCGGCCGCACCCCCGCCGGATGCTGGCCCTGGCCGGCTGCGTGCAAGCCGTAGCCACCCCGCGCACCAATGCCGCCGCTGCGCGCGTGCTAGACCGTCTTGGCATATGCCTCACCATCGCGCCTGCAGCCGGCTGCTGCGGCGCGCTGGCCCAGCATCTCGGCGACGAGGAGCGGGCACGCGCGCAGATGCGTCGCAATATCGATGCCTGGTGGCCGCTGATCGAGGCCGGCGCCGAGGCCATCGTGGTCACGGCGAGCGGTTGCGGCCTGATGATCAAGGACTATGGCAGCCTGCTCGCCGACGACCCGGCCTATGCCGAGCGCGCCGCGCGCGTGAGCGCCATGACACGCGACCTGGTCGAGGTGCTGGAGAGGGAGGACCTGACGCGGCTCGACGCGCAGGGCAGGGGGCAGCGCCTGGCCTTCCATGCCCCCTGCACCCTGCAGCACGGACAGCGGCTGGCCGGTCGGGTGGAGGCTATCTTGCTTGGGCTCGGTTTCGAGCTCACCCCGGTGCGGGACGCGCATCTGTGCTGCGGCTCGGCCGGCGCCTACTCGCTGCTCCAGCCCGGGCTTTCGCAGCGGCTGCGCGACGACAAGCTCGCCGCCCTGCAGGCGGGTGGGCCGGAGCTGATCGCCAGCGCCAACATCGGCTGCCAGCTGCATCTCGCCAGCGGCTCCGATCTGCCGATACGGCACTGGATTGAGCTGATCGATGCGGTAATGGGCAGGGGACCGGAGGGCGAAAGGCTCACGTCATGAGCCACTGGCGGGTGTTCTTCGATCGGTCGGCACCCCAGGAGGTTTCCGTGTCCGAGCCCCATATGCCCGACCTGCGGATGGATGCGGCGAGTGCACGCACAGCAGGCGGCTGCCAGACTGCCGTCTCAAGACGGCCAAGACCCATCTGCTCAGCCTTGAGCGCGACGACGACCTTCCTGGCGAGCAGGCCCTGGTGTGCATGTCTTATCTGCGCAAAGCGCGGCCTGCTTGCAGGCGGCGCTGGCTGGTGAGGCGGCCGAGTTCAGTCCCGACGCGGCGCACCCGCCTGCAGGGCAAGGGCATGGAAGTCCCGTGCCACACCCAGGAAATAGGAGCGCGTCTCATCGCGCGTGAACAGCGGCAGCAGTGCCTCGATCACGGCTCGGTAATGCCGGCCGCTACGCTCGAGCGGGCGCAGCGCCAGCAGGAGCAGCCGGGCGATGGCCAGACGCCGCTCAACGGCCGAGTCGTCGAGGCCGGCGCGTCTGAGCGCCGCCGCGTAGGTACACAGGGCGTCGCGCTCCGCCGCGGTGTGGGCCATAGACCGGGCCTGTTCGATCAGGTCGTCCAGGCCGTTGTGTGGGGGCAGGTTCACGCGGATTGGAGCCGGTCGGGCTACGTCGCGCTGGACTGCACGCGGCTGGTGGAGGACACGACCGGCCTCGATGAAAAAGGGCAGGAAGTCGCGCGCGACCTGCTGGCAGCGTGCGACGCTGGCTGGATCCGTTAGCGCGGCGCTCGCCCGCGCCACCGCCTCGCGGTAAGCGCCGATCGAGGTGTCGGCGGGGTCCAGGGCGCCGAGGATACGCTGCGCAAGCCGCAGGCGGCGGGCAACCGCAGCGGCGGCATAGCCGCGCTGCTCCAGCGCCGCCTGGTAGGCCTGCAGGGGGTTAGATGGGTGTGTACCGTCCGGCAAGGCTTTGCAAGAGATGTTATCGTAGCTGCTTTTAACCTAAAAACCGCAGTTGAACGGGCCCGAAGGGCGGTTCAAGCGGGTGTCTGGCTTGATACGACGACGCCGCAGGGCGACCGCGACGGGCGAAGCAGGGGCCCCTTCTGGGGATGCGACCCCGTCGCCGGATGCTGGCGCCCCCCCCCGCGGTCGCCGGCATCCCCTGCGCTGGCCAATCCCCGCTCGCGCGGGGCCCCTCGGCCGACGCTGCGGGGCGCCCCCCCTGCAAGGAGGCACGAAAACGAGCCCGGTAGACTGTCCAAACGACCGGGCGAGTTTCGTCGCAGACAAAACGAGCCCGGTAGACTGTCCGAACGACCGGGCGAGTTTCGTCGCAGACACAAGGCCAGACGCCCGCTTGGGCCGCATAAGCCCGCAGGGCGCAGGACAGCACGCAGTGCGGGTCCCGAGCGCAGCGGGGGATGGGCCGAAGGCCCACAAAGCGGGTTGTTGCGGGCTCACCCTGCGGGTGCGTCGTATCGAGACCACATCCTTCAATGGATTCATGACGTTGTAACACAAAAAAGCGGTCAACTGCGGTTTTTAGGGTCATAGGTCATGCCCCGAGTAGCTCAGGTTGAACGACTTGTTGATGAGCGGGAAGTCGGGGACGATGTTGCCCAGGATGCCGACCTCTAGCGCCGGCCAGTTTTGCCAGGAGGGGTCGTGTGGGTGCACGCGATCCAGTCGCCCGTCGGCGCCCATGCGCAAGGCGACGACGATTGGACCTCGCCAGCCCTCGACGCAACCCAGGCCTTCGCCGACCTGGCCGGGCGCGGGGAGCGGTGCGTGCACAGGCCCAGTCGGCAGACGCCGCACGATCTCCTGGATCAGCCGCAGCGACTCGAACACCTCGGCGAAACGCACCTCGACGCGGGCGAGCACATCGCCGCGGCGGTCGATGGCCATGTTCACCGCGAGCTGGTCGTAGGGCGGGTGCGGAAACTGCACCCGCAGGTCCCAGGCCTGGCTGCTGGCGCGTCCGGCCAGGCCGATGAGTCCGAGGCGTGTGGCCATGGCTGGGGCCACCTGGCCGGTATGGGCGAAACGGTCCTGCACCCCGGCATGTTCGTCATAGATCGCCTTCAGCTCGCGCACTTCGTCGGTAAGGCGTGCGGCGGCGGCGTCGAGCGCAGCAGTGTGGCTGAGATCCGCCGCCACACCGCCGGGCACGATACGGTCGAACAGGTAGCGATGACCGAACAGGCGGGCAGCGAGCCGCAGCCATTCCTCTTTCAGGCGCCAGAACTGGGCGAAGCCAAAGCTCAAGGCCACGTCGTTGCCGAGAGTGCCCAGGTCGCCGAGGTGGTTGGCCACTCGCTCGATCTCCAGGAACAACGCGCGCAGCCAAAGCGCGCGCTCCGGCACCACAAGTCCCAAGGCGGCCTCGACCGCCATGCAATAGGCCCAGGAATAGGCCGCGTGCGAGTCACCCGAGACGCGCCCGGCGAGCCGCTGGCCCACAAGAAGGTCCATGCCCTCGAAGCGCTTTTCGATGCCCTTGTGGGTGTAGCCGAGTCGCTCTTCCAGCTTCAACACCTTGTCGCCAATGACCGAGAAACGGAAGTGTCCGGGTTCGATCACGCCGGCGTGGATGGGGCCCACCGGGATCTCGTGCACGCCATCGCCCGCCACACGGATGAAGGGATAGGCATCCAGTTCGGTGCCAGCCGAGGGGCAGGGCGGACAGGCGGAGAAATCCTTGCGCAGGGGGTGTTCCTTCTCGTGCCAGGCCGCATGGCGCAACCACTTGCGCGTATCCACCGCCCCCTCGGCGCGAATACCCAATAGGTCATAGCACGCGCGTTGCATGCGGTCGGCTTGGAGGAAGATCCCCGTGAGATCGGGGTAGGCAGGATCATCCGCCGGCAATGGGCAATGCGCCCAGATCAGCCCCTGGCTGGATAGATACAGGGTGTGCAGGGCAAAGCCCTGCCCCAGGTGGCGGTCGTCGCTGCCCCAGAGGGCGATGAGCTGACCGCCCTCGTCGCGGATGGCTTGGGCGAAAGCCCTAAGGCGGGCCGACTCGAGGCTGAAGCGCCAAACGGAGCTACCCCCCTGGGGTGTGAGTTTGAGTTCGATGTCGCCGAAGCGGGCCTTCATCTCAGCCCCCTAGCAGACTTGCCGCCTGGCGATACCAATCGGCTAGATAGGGCGGTATGAACAGCCCCATCAGCAACACCAGGGCGAGATGGATAAATACCGGCGCCAAAGCCGGTTGGTGAGGCAGGCGCGGCAGCTCGGTCTCGCCGAAGACCATGGGCTGGACGCGTCCAAAGATGGCGGCGAAGGCCACCCCCAGGGCGGTGAGCAGGAAGGGGGTGGCCCACGGGTGCTCGTGCATGGCGGTGGTGATGATGAGGAATTCGCTAGCGAACACCCCGAATGGTGGCACGCCAAGGATGGCGATGGCGCCCAGCATCAGACCCCAGCCGATGGTGGGATTGGTCTTGATCAAGCCGCGGATATCGTCCATCACTTGGGTGCCGGCCTTCTGGGTGGCATGCCCCACGGCAAAGAAGATGGCCGATTTGGTCAATGAGTGCATGGTCATGTGCAACATCCCGGCGAAGTTGGCCACCATCCCCCCCATGCCGAAGGCGAAGGTGATGAGCCCCATGTGCTCGATGGAGGAATAGGCGAACATGCGCTTGATATCGGTTTGGCGTTTGAGCAGGAAGGCGGCCACCACGACCGATAGCAGGCCGAAGCCCATCATCAGATTGCCTGCGAGGGTCGTGCCGAGGGCCCCGTCGACCAAGACCTTGCTGCGCACGACGGCGTACAGGGCGACGTTGAGCAAGAGCCCGGAAAGCACCGCCGAGATGGGGGTAGGGCCCTCGGCGTGGGCATCGGGCAACCAGTTGTGCAGCGGGACCAAGCCCACCTTGGTCCCGTAGCCGACCAAGAGGAAGACGAAGGCGAGCTGCAGGACGACCGGCTCGAGTTCGCCCTTGACGCCGTTTAAGTGCGTCCACAACAAGGCCGTGCCACCGGCGCCCAACACCTTTTCTGCCGCGAAGTAGAGCAAGATGGTGCCGAACAAGGCCAGCGCGATGCCCACGCCACAGAGGATGAAGTACTTCCAGGCCGCCTCGATGGACGAGGGTGTGCGGTAGAGCGAGACCAACAGTACGGTCGCCAGGGTGGCCCCCTCCATGGAGACCCAGAGGATGCCCAGGTTGTTGGTGGTGAGCGCCAGCAGCATCATGCCGATGAAGACCTGATAACTGGCGTGGTACAGCCGCAGGCGTGGGGCCGTGACGCGCCCATGTTCCGCTTCGATCCGCATGTAGGGACGCGAGAATAGGGCCGTGGTAAAGGCGACAAAGGCGGTGAGCGTGACCAGGAAGACATTGAAGGGGTCGATGAAGAACCATTCGTTTGGGGTCACGATCGGCCCGTCGGCGATGATGCGGGCCGTGAGCACTGCAGCGGCGATGAAGGTCGCCAAACTGAAGGCGGCATTGACCTCCGGCGCGTGGGCGCGGTTGCCCCATAGCGCCAGCAGCGCCCCGCCGACGAAGGGAATGCCGATGACCCAGTAGATCTCCATCAGTGCTCTTTCAGTTTCTCCATGTGCGCGAGGTCCAGCGAATCAAAGGTCTCGCGAATGTGGAAGAAGAAGATGCCCAACACGAAGACGCCGACCAGTACGTCCAGGGCCACACCCAGCTCCACCACCAAGGGCATGCCATAGGTGGCGCTGGTGGCGGCAAAGAACAGGCCGTTTTCCATCGCCAGAAAGCCAATGACCTGCGGGATGGCCTTGCGGCGGGCGATCATCATCAGGAAGGCGAGCAGCACACTGGCCAGCGCGATCCCCAGGGTGGAGCGCGTCACCGTGCCGGCCATCTGCGAGATGGGCAAGGCCAGGTTGAAGGCGAAAATGACCAGGACGATGCCGATCAACATGTTGGTGGGGATGTTGAGCATCGTCTCGACCTCGCGGTCGACCTCCAGTTGGCGGACGAGGCGGAAGAAAAACCACGGCATGGCGACGACCTTGAGCGCCAGGGTCAGGGCGGCCGAGTAATACAGGTGATGCTGGCCAGTGGACCAAGCGACGATGGCGGTCGATGTCGCCAGCGCCGCTCCCTGCCAGGCAAACAGGGTGATCAGCCCGACGATGCGTCGCTGCGACAGCATGGCGAAGGCGATGAGCAGCAGGATGGCAGCGAGCAGGTTGACGACTTGCAGGTGATAGGTCAGGCTCACCTCATGGCTCCAACAGAAAGTGCGTGAGCATCCCGAGCACCCCCAAAAGGAAGGCAGTGCCGAGGAATTCGGGGGCACGGAATAACCGCATCTTGGCGTTTATGGTCTCCAATAGGGCCAGCGCCGCACCACCGAGGAGCAGCTTCACCACCAGGGCCGCCAAGGCGAGCGGCAGACTGGTATAGTCCCCGGCGGCGGCGATGCCCCAGGGCAGGAACAGGGCGATCCCCAGCACCGAATAGGTGTACAGCTTCAGGGCTACGGCCCATTCGATCAGGGCGAGATGCCGGGCGGAGTACTCCAGGATCATCGCCTCGTGGATCATGGTCAGTTCCAAATGGGTGGTGGGGTTATCCACCGGCACGCGCGCATTCTCGGCGGTGGAGACCATCCAGAATGCCACCGCGGCGAAGGCAAGGCTTGGGTAGATGGCGAATTCCTGATGCGCCAGGCGCTCGACGATATGCGGCAGTTCGGTGGACTGCGAGATGAGGCTGGCGGTGAAAAAGACCATCAGCAGCGCCGGCTCGGCCAGGAAGGCGATCAACATCTCGCGCCGGGCCCCCAGGCTGCCGAAGGCAGTGCCGATGTCCATGGCGGCCAGGGCCTGAAAGACGCGTGCCAGGGCGAACAGCCCGACTAAGGCGATCACGTCGGCCGCCGGCGAGAAGGGCAGGTCGTTGACGAGCGAGGGCACGATCGCGGCCGCCAGCACCATACAGGCAAAGATCATGTACGGGGCGAAGCGGAACAGGGGCGAGGCCTCGTGCGCGAGGGTTGCATCCTTGTGGAAGAGTTTGCGCAGACTGTAGTAGGGCTGCAGCAGGGGCGGGGCGCTGCGTCCTTGCAGCCAGGCGCGGCAGATGTTGACCCAGCCGATGAGCAGCGGCGCCAGCAGCAGCGCCAACAGGGTTTGTGCCACCTGGAGTACGATACCGGCGGTCATGGGATCAGCGCGTGACGAAAACGAGCAGGAAGATCAGGGTGGCGAAGCTGTAGACCAGATACCATTGGATGCGGCCGTGCTGCAGCCGACCGGCCAGGTCCGACAGCCGGGTGGCGACCCGGGCGATGGGGGCATAGAACAGCAGCCAGAGCTTGTCGCGGCTGTCGCCCTGATACTGAGGCTGACGATCGAAGGGGTCGGGCACCTGCCGCTCGACCCGCATGAAGGCGCTGAAGATGAGCCGGATGGGCTGGCCGAAGCCCTCGGCGGTGTCCTGCATACGGGCATCCTGCTCCGGATAGCCGCAGTCCCAGGGGTCGGTGCGGCGCACCCGACCGTGGTAGACGCGCTTGACGGCGAGAAATACGAGCAAGGTGATGACGCTGATGACCGTGAGGAACACGAGCGGTGCGTAACTGGCGCGCTGTGCCGATAGCGGCGCGAGCAGAAGCCAACTGCCTTCGTTGTGCAGGCTCGTGTTAAGCAGTTGCTGCACCACCGGTGAGAGCCAGGCGATCGTTTGCGAAGGCATGAGCCCCAGCAGCACGCAAGCTGCTGCCAGCCACAGCATCCCCAGGCGCTGCGGCCAGCCGGCCTCGTGGGCGTTTTTGAGTTCCGGGGCGCGTGGCTGTCCCAGGAAGATC
>CALAMX010000072.1 GCA_937925755.1 uncultured Burkholderiales bacterium | reverse complement strand
AACGAGCCTGGTTGTAGGATTAGTTTACCAGGCTCGTTTTCGCGCCTGCTTGCAGGGGGGGCGCCCCGCAGCGTCGGCCGAGGGGCCCCGCGCGAGCGGGGATCGGCCAGCGCAGGGGATGCCGGCGACCGCGGGTGGGGCACCAGCATCCCGCGACGGGGTCGCATCCCCAGAAGGGGCCCCTGCTTCGCCAGTCGCGGTCGCCCTGCGGCGTCGTCGTGTCAAGCCAGGCACCCGCTTGAACCGCCCTTCGGGCCCGTTCAACTTCGGTTTTTAGGTTCAATCGGATCGCGCCGCAGGTTTCCCTAGTTGCCCTGATCGCCGCCAGCAGGCGCGATCGTGCCGCAAACACGAGGGCAAAGATCGCCTGGTGGACCTATCGCCGGCCGCCTTTCCAGTCCGCCATCGTCCGAAGCTGCCCGCCCAACCGAGTGCAACCCAGGAAGGCCGGCCTTGGGCCCCGCACCCGTTATAATCACGACTGCTCGTCCTACGCGCCTGCGCGCGCCTCGTTTGCGCCATGAGCGTCCCTCGATTCGTCCATCTTCGCCTGCACAGCGAGTTTTCCATCCACGATGGCATCGTGCGGGTGGAAGACGCGCTCGAGCGCGCGCGCCAAGATGGCATGCCGGCGCTGGCTCTGACCGACCTGGCCAACGTCTTCGGCATGGTCAAGTTCTACACGGCGGCGCGCAAGCGGGGGGTCAAGCCGCTCATTGGCTGCGATGTCTGGGTGGCGGCGCCGGCCCATGCCGACAAGCCGCAGCGGATGCTGTTACTGGTGCAGGACCGACGCGGCTATCGGACCCTGTGCGAGCTGCTCACGCGTGCATATCGCAGCAACATCCACCGTGGCCGCGCGGTGATTTCGCCGGACTGGTTCGACATCCTGGGCACCGACGGCCTGATCGCCTTGTCCGGGGGACACCTGGGTGACGTGGGAATGGCGCTGCTCAACGATGCCCAAGCCACCGCCCGCAAGCTGGCCGAGCGCTGGGCGCGTCGGTTTCCCGACCGCTATTACTTGGAGATCCAGCGCAGCGGCCACCCCGAGGCAGAACTGCATCTGACCCAGGCGGTCGATCTTGCCGATGTACTTGGTCTGCCCGTGGTGGCGACCCATCCGGTGCAGTTCCTTGCGCCGGAGGACTTCAAGGCGCACGAGGCGCGGGTGTGTATCGCCGAGGGCTATGTCCTGGCCGACCGCCGCCGGCCCCGACTCTTCACGCCAGAGCAATATTTCAAGAGCCAGGCGGAGATGGTTGAGCACTTCGCCGATCTACCCGAGGCCCTGGCCAATAGCCTGGAGATCGCCCGGCGTTGTAACCTCACGCTGGAGCTCGGCAAGAGTAAGCTTCCCGCCTTTCCCACCCCGGGTGGCATGGGGCTCGATGAGTATCTGCGCCAGCAGGCCCATGAGGGGCTGGCGGTGCGGCTCGAACAACTCTACCCGGAGGTGAGCGAGCGCCAGCGGCGCCGGCCCGAATACGTGGCCCGGCTGGAGAGGGAGCTCGACACCATCATCCAGATGGGCTTCGCCGGCTACTTCCTCATCGTCGCCGACTTCATCAATTGGGCCAAGCAAAACGGCGTGCCGGTCGGGCCGGGGCGCGGCTCAGGGGCCGGCTCGCTGGTGGCCTACGCCATCGGGATCACCGATCTCGACCCCCTGCGCTATGCCCTGCTGTTCGAGCGCTTCTTGAACCCCGAGCGAGTGTCCATGCCCGACTTCGACATCGATTTCTGCCAGGACAACCGCTGGCGGGTGATCGAGTACGTGCGCGAGAAGTACGGGGCGGATGCGGTGAGCCAGATCGCCACCTTCGGCACCATGGCCGCGCGTGCGGTGGTGCGCGATGTCGGGCGGGTGCTCGACCTGCCTTACAACTTTTGCGATCAACTGTCGAAGATGATCCCCTCGGCACCGGGCAAGAATGTCACCCTGGACCAAGCCCTGGAGGAGGTGCCTGAGCTCAAGGAGCGCTATGCGCAAGAGGAGGAGGTGCGCGAGCTGATCGACCTGGCCCGCCGTCTGGAGGGGCTCACGCGCAATGTTGGCATGCACGCCGGTGGTGTGCTGATCGCCCCGGGAAAGCTGACGGACTTCTGCCCGCTTTATTGCGCGGAAGGCTCGGATGCCGTCGTCTCGCAGCTCGACAAGGACGACGTCGAGAAGATCGGCCTGGTCAAGTTCGACTTCCTGGGTCTGAGAAACCTTACCATCATCGATCTCGCCCTCAAGTACATCCAGCGTCTGGACCCCAATAGTGAGGTACGGCTCGATCGACTCAGCTTCGACGACCCCGCGACCTACGCCCTGCTGAAGAAGGCCAATACCACGGCTGTGTTCCAACTGGAATCGGAGGGCATGAAAAAGCTTCTGGCGAAGCTCGAACCCGACCGCTTCGAGGACATCATCGCCGTCTTGGCGCTGTACCGGCCCGGACCCCTGGGGTCGGGCATGGTGGACGATTTCATTCAGCGCAAGAAGGGCAAGCAGGCGATCGATTACTTCCACCCGGACCTGCAGGAGATCCTCGCGCCCACCTATGGCGTGATCGTCTACCAGGAGCAGGTCATGCAGATCTCGCAGGTGATCGGTGGCTACACTTTGGGGGGTGCGGACTTACTGCGCCGGGCCATGGGCAAGAAGAAGCCTGAGGAGATGGCCAGGCACCGCGACATCTTCCGCGAGGGCGCCAAACAGAAGGGCTACGAAGAAGAGCTGGCGATGCAGCTCTTCGACCTGATGGAGAAGTTCGCCGAATACGGTTTCAACAAGTCGCATACCGCCGCCTATGCGGTGATCTCTTACCAGACCGCTTGGCTCAAGGCCCACCACACCGCGGCCTTCATGGCCGCAACGCTCTCCTCCGACATGGACGACACCGACGCCGTCCATCTCTTCTACAAGGACGCCCTGGCCAACGGACTCGAGATCCTAGGCCCGGACATCAATCTTTCGGAATACCGCTTCGTGCCGGTGGACCGCCAGCGCATCCGGTATGGTCTCGGCGCCATCAAGGGGACGGGCGAGACCGCCATCGCCAACATCATCGCCGCACGCGAGGCCGGCGGACCGTTCACCGATCTGTTCGATTTCTGCCGTCGCGTCGACCGGCGCATCGTCAACCGGCGGGTGATCGAGGCCCTGGTGCGTGCCGGGGCCTTCGACCGCCTCAACGACGACCGTGCCAGTCTACTGAACAGTGTGGGACTGGCATTGGAATGGGCGGAGAACCAGGCGCGCAACGCCATCCAGGACAGCCTGTTCGGCGACGCCGTGGCCGAGGCGCCGCCGGCACTGGCCGTGGTGCCGGCCTGGAGTCTCCGGGAGCGGCTGGTGCAAGAGAAGCTCGCCCTGGGTTTTTTCCGCAGCGGCCACCCCTTCGATGCCGACCGGGCCGAGCTCGCCCCCATCCTGAGCCGCTCGCTGGCCCAGCTTGCCCCCCAGAACCAGCCGCAGACCCTGGCCGGCACGGTCATGGGCGTGCGCACGCAGATGAGCAAGCGGGGCAAGATGGCCATCGTCCTCTTGGACGATGCCACGGCCCAGGTCGAGGTCGTCGTCTACAGCGAGCTCTACGAGCGCCATCGTGAGCGCATCCGCGAGGATCAGACCCTGGTCATCGTCGGTAAGGTCAGCCTCGACAGCTACAGCAACAGCCTGCGAGTCACCGCCGAGGAGGTCTATGACATGGAGCAGGCGCGCACCCGTCATGCCAAGTGCCTCAAATTGCACCTCAACGGCAACGCCGATGCCAGCCGGCTGATGCGCCTGCTAGACCCTTATCGCAGCGACGAGGCGGGCTGCCCCGTGGCCCTGCAATACCGAAATGCCGTTGCCGCTTGCGAGATCGAGCTGGGGCAACATTGGCGGGTGCGGCTGGCCGACCCACTGCTCAAGGATCTGCGCGACCTGCTGAACCCGGATGGGGTCCAGGTCGTCTATTCGTAGGCCACCCGGGTGTGGCCTGCTGCGCCCCGGAGATGCCGGAAAATGCAACGAAATCAAAAGGATGATCAATATCCGGGCGTGCTTTTGCCAAGGCGCAACCAAGTGGCGGGGGGAAAAGAGACCCCTGGTCGGTTCCGAGGTTGCGCAGAAAATCAAAATATTAGATAATGCTAATGACACTGGTGCTCTGTATCAGTGTTGTCTCCTCCATCCTCCTCCTTTGGTGGATTTCGCCCGATCATACCGATCGGGCTTTTTTTTTTGCCCTTGTGCGGGTGACGCTGGCAAGCGGGTACAATCTTGCACAGCCCGCTTAAGCGGTGCCCAGGGAAGCTCTGCATAACCCGGCGAGCGGGATTGAGTGCCCGGAGCCGCCGGATGCGAGACGTCTCATCATGATGCCACGCCGCCCACCGTGTTGGTCGCGACTTTCGTCGCCCCTACAGATGATGATGCCACACCGCCTGCCGCGCTTACAGCTCGGGTAGGAGCGGCGAAAGCCGCGACATGTCGTGGTATGCATCTCGTGGGTCGTTTTTGGTCGCTGTTGGTCGCGACTTTCGTCGCTCCTACAAGATCGGTACGGCAGGTGTAGGAGCGGCGAAAGCCGCGACATGGCGAGGCGAAGCCGAGCGGCCGGAGCCAACACCGCGCAATGGAGTCGAGCGCCCGCGCAGCCAGTCATGCAAAGCCTTCCCTAGCGGGCGTCCTTTTCGCATATCCTATACCAGGTTCGGACTGGCCGCTGCCGCATGAATCAGAGCCTTTGGTACATCCGAAGCGCAACAGGCGTCCAGGGCCCTTTTCCGCCCGGTCAGATTGCTCAGTATGTCGAGCTGGGGCGTCTTACCGCAGCGGACATGATCAGCCCGGATGGGGTGCATTGGGTGAGCGTCGCGGGAAGCGGCCAGTTCGACGAGGCCCTCGAGATCCGTGCGCAGGCCCAGGCGTCACAGCCGGGCGGTGCGGCTACCCACGGGGACTGGGCCCGTGAGCGCGCCCTGGCCCGCCTGCGTTGGGCCGACGAGCGAGGGACGGCCGAACCGGCGCCAGGAGATCGGCCGGATGCGCGGTCGGGTGAGTCGGTCGCACTGTTGTCGCTACGGCATGACCACGCCCTTACCCAATCCCAGACGCTTGAGGCCGTGCACCGCCACCCGGCGTATCGCTATGCCGGGCTGGCCGTTGGGGTCCTGGCGGCGGTTGCACTCGCGCTGTGGTATGGTCAGAGCCGCCAACCCGAGCCGACGGTGGTGCCGTTGATGGCGGCGCCTGACTGTACGGCAGCGCCGGCCGCCTATGTCAACTGGCAGGGCTGTGACAAGCGCGGGGCGACGCTGCGCGGGCGCGATCTCAAAGGGGCGCGGCTTGTCGGCGCTCGGCTCGACTCGACCGACCTGAGTCAGACGGATCTCGGCTATGCCGACCTGC
Organism: uncultured Burkholderiales bacterium; assembly: GCA_937925755.1. GTDB lineage: Bacteria > Pseudomonadota > Gammaproteobacteria > Burkholderiales > Thiobacillaceae > JANWZL01. Next base: position 8,858 of record CALAMX010000072.1, on the reverse strand, counting down.
GCAGGGCCAGCCTACGTGGCAGCAGCTTGCGCGGCGCGCGTCTGGTGGGCGCTGACCTCACCGGCGCCGATCTCACGGGTGCCGACCTCACTGGTGCCATCCTCGACTACGCGACCCTGTCCGGTGCGCAGGTCAGCGGGGTGCGCTGGGCGGATGCACGTCTTAGCAAGACGGTCTGGGTGGACGGCCGCGCCTGCGCGCCGGGTTCCCTCGGCCAGTGCCGCTGAGGTCGTCCGTGCAGTCGATCAGCTCGCGACAAAACCCGCGCTACCGGGCGCTGCGTGACCTGGCGGCGGACAAGCGCACGCGCCGGCAACGCGGCGAAACCCTACTCGACGGGGAACATCTGCTGCAGGTCGCATGCACCACGGGTGCCGTCGTTCGCACCCTCATCGCCAGCCCTGCAGCCCAGGCCGCAGGTGAGCTGGACGCCTGGCAGTCTGCTTGGCCGCAGGCCGAGGTGATCGTGCTCACTGAACCCCTGCTACGGGCGCTGGCGCCGACCCATAACCCCACCGGGATCATGGCCGTGGTCAGCATCCCGCGACCGACCGGTCGCACGCCTCGATGTGCCGTGCTGCTGGAGGACATCCAGGATCCCGGTAACCTGGGCGCGATCCTGCGCACCGCGGCGGCGGCGGGGGTGGACGCTGTCCATCTCTCTCCGGGGTGCTGCGAGGCCTGGTCCCCCAAGGCCCTGCGCGGCGGCCAAGGCGCACAATTCCAACTCGACGTGTATGAGGGCGTCGATCTCGTCGCATGGGTGCGCGCCTGGCCGGGCCCTTGCTACGCTGCCGTTCTCGGGGCAAAGCGGCAGCTGTATGCGCTCGACTTGCGGGGGGACTGTGCCTTCGTCTTCGGCAACGAGGGGGCCGGCTTAAGCCCGCAATTGCGGGCGGTGTGCGCGCCTTTCAGCATTCCCATGCCGGGGCGGACCGAATCGCTCAACGTGGCGGCGGCCACGGCGGTCAGTCTGTTCGAGCGGGTGCGGCAGCTGGGCGCACTGGCGACCAAAGGCTAAGGAACACCGCCACGCAACGGCCGGCACACTCTGCCCGCGCGACGCCGCGGCGGGATGGGTGCCCCGGTCTTAGGCCTTGACGCGGTTCCGATACTCGCCGGTGGCCGTGTCGATCTCGATCTTGTCGCCGATCTCGACGAAGGCCGGCACAGAGACCTCAAGGCCGGTCGGCTTGATACGGGCCGGCTTCATCACTTTGCCGGTCGTGTCACCCTTGACGGCAGGCTCGGTGTATTCGACCTCGCGCACGACCGTAGGCGGCAGCTCGACGGCGATGGCCTTGCCGTTGAAGAACACCAGTTCGCAAGGCATGCCGTCCTCGAGGTATTTGAGGGCATCACCCATGCTCTCGGCCTCGACCTCGTACTGGTTGTATTCCGAATCCATGAAGACATACATGGGATCGGCATAATACGAGTAGGTGCATTCCTTGCGCTCCAGCACCACGACCTCGAACTTCTCGTCGGCCTTGTAGACGGTCTCCGTGACCGCGCCGGTGAGCAGGTTTTTCAGCTTCATCTTGACCACCGAGGCGTTGCGACCGGATTTGCTGAACTCGGCCTTTTGTACCACCAGCGGCGCGTTGTTGACCATGATCACGTTGCCTGTGCGCAGTTCCTGTGCGGTTTTCATCGGGTACCTTGAAAATCGTCAAAAAATAAGCCTTTGATTATAACTTGGATTTGCAAAACCGGATCAGACGGCTGGCCAGGTCTTCCTGGCCGGCGAGCTTTTCTGCCCAGTATGCGGCATGCGCGCGCAGGCAGGTTTTCCATGTCGCGACGGTTGGCCAGGACAACGCCTGGGCATCCCCAGCATTCCAGGCCCGCCAGAGGCGCTCGAGCGCGCGGGCGCAGTCCTCGGGTAAGCCAGACAGGTAGCGAGGCAGGAAGGCCTCGATCTTGGGCCAATGGGCGCCATCCTGTTGGGGATAGGCCTGCCAGACCATCGGGCGTCTGGCCCACTGGGCGCGCACCCAGGAATCCTCGCCGCGCACGAAGTTCCAATCGCAGGCCCAGAGCAGTTGGTCGTAGCGGTCTTGCGGCAACATGGGCAGGCAGTGTACGGTGAGCGACCCACGCCGCAACACCTGGCGAGGCATCACGTCACACCGGCCAAAGAAGTGCGCCACCCCCTCCAGGATGCGCCCGGCGGGGACGATGCAGCGGGTGGGGTGCGCCCCCTCCGCCCACTGCTTAAGCAGGGCCATGACGGCCGGATTTTCGTAGGCGAACAAAGACACGCGCAACTCTTCCTCCGTCCTCGGTGGCAGACCGAGCGCCAGCCAGAACTCAGCCTCGCTCGTGGGTGAGGACTGGAATTCCCGTACCCGTTCGAGTAGCCCTGCCTCGCGCAGCAGGCCCCCGAGGTCTGTCGTGTAGCCCGGGAAGTAGAACCACTGGGTCAGGGGCAGGCGCGGATGCGGCGAAGGCAAACCGTGACAGCCGGCCACCCAATCCTCGGCGCTCAGGTATTCCAAGTTGATCCAAACCGGTGCTGGTGTGCGTTTCGCCATGGCCTGCAGGTGATTGTCGGGGAGGCGGCAGCCAAAGGCCGCGATCACCACGTCGGCTGGCGCGACTTCCGGAAAAGGCTCAGGCCAAAGATGCACCTCGACCCCTTCGAGCCACTGCTGCGTCCTTTGCGTATCGATCTCCGGGCGCAGGGCGTGGAAGCTGGCGAGTTCATTCACCCATAGGCGCACCTTGAGACCGTGTTCCTGCGCCAATTGGCGGGCAAGCCGCCAACTCAAACCGATGTCGCCATAGTTGTCGACGACGCTGCAGAAGATGTCCCAGTGCGCGAGCTGCATGGCGACATTATGTTCGGTTTGAGCGCAACCGGGTTCTTCGGGTATAAGGCGGCATGGGCAAGGAGAAGACCCTTTACGTCTGCCAGGCGTGCGGTGGGCAGACCAGCAAGTGGCAGGGACAGTGCCCGCACTGCCTGGCCTGGAACAGCCTCACGGAGACTGCGGCCAAGCCAGGGGGCGCACGTTTCCGGCCCCTGGCCGCGACGGGGGGCATCCAGCGCTTAACCGAGGTGCAGGCGCGCGAGACTGCCCGCCTTGCCACGGGCCTTGGCGAATTCGACCGGGTTTTGGGCGGTGGCATGGTGGAAGGGGGCGTCGTACTGTTGGGCGGCGACCCCGGTATTGGCAAATCCACACTGCTCTTGCAGGCCCTCGCCGAGATGTCCAGTCGGTACAAGACGCTGTATGTCAGCGGCGAGGAGTCGGCCGAACAGATTGCGCTGCGGGCGCGGCGTCTGGGCCTGGCGCAGGCCGACATCCCGCTGCTCACCGAAATCCGGTTGGAGGCCATCCTCACCACACTCGCGGCCGAGCGGCCCAAGATCGCGGTGATCGACTCCATTCAGACCCTGTACACGGAGGAGCTGCAATCGGCCCCCGGTAGTGTCGCCCAGGTGCGCGAGTGCGCCCAGTCCCTCACGCGACACGCCAAGGCGAGCGGTACTGCCCTCGTCCTGGTCGGCCATGTCACCAAGGAAGGGGCCTTGGCCGGGCCGCGCGTGTTGGAGCACATCGTCGATACCGTCCTCTATTTCGAGGGTGATACCACCTCGAGCTTTCGCCTCATCCGTGCCTTCAAGAACCGCTTCGGCGCCGTCAACGAGCTGGGGGTGTTCGCCATGACCGATCGGGGCTTGAAGGGGGTGGCCAACCCCTCCGCCCTGTTCCTGGCCCGCGATACGCGCGAGGTGCCCGGTTCCTGCGTGGTGGTGGCGCAGGAAGGCACGCGCCCCCTGTTGGTGGAGATCCAGGCCCTGGTGGACAGTACGCATAGCCCCAACCCGCGTCGCTTGACGGTTGGGTTGGACGCGAGCCGCTTGGCCATGCTGCTGGCTGTCCTGCACCGGCATGGCGGGATCGCCTGCTACGACCAGGACGTCTTCGTCAACGCCGTGGGCGGGGTGCGGATCAACGAGCCGGCGGCCGACCTCGCCGTGCTTTTGGCCGTGGTCTCTTCGTTCAGAAACCAACCTTTGCCGCACAAACTTGCAGTGTTCGGGGAGGTCGGTCTAGGGGGAGAGGTGCGCCCTGTGCAACGCGGCCAGGAGCGGCTCAAGGAAGCGGCCAAGCTGGGTTTTACCCAGTTGCTGGTGCCACGCGCCAACCTTCCGCGCCAAATCCCTCCTGGGATGACGGTTCGGGGAATCGCCTCACTGGCCGAGGCCCTGGACTATCTGCGCGGTCTCTGAGCGAAGGGGTTGCAGGGGCGGTCAGGACCGGAAGGCGATGACCTGTCCGCGCGTCTTTTGGCCTTGCGGCCCCATCAACTCCACCAGCAGGGGACACAGGGCCTCGGGTGGGGGTAGGGCGGATTTGTCCTCGGCCGGGTGGGTCCGATGGCGGAAGGGGGTGTGGATGGGTCCGGGGATGACGAGATTGATGCGCAGATTGGGCCGATCCGCCCACTCGTCCGCCTGCACCCGGAAATAGGCCTCCAGCGCCGCCTTGGAGACGGCATAGCCGCCCCAGTAGGCCGCCGGCGCATGGCCGTGCGTCTCGCCGACCAGGATCACCGCGGCATCCGGCGAGCGCTTGAGCAGCGGCTCACAGAAGCGGTTGATGGCAAAAGGGGCCAAGGTATTGACTCGGAACTGGATCAACCACTGTTCCATCGTCTGCTGGCTTAAGGGGGAGAGCCTGGCGAAGGCGTTGGCGCAGTGCAGGATGCCGTCGAGGCGGCCAAGCTGGCCGGCGATGGCCTGGGCCAGGGCCTCGAAATCGCGCTCCTGCGCGGCGGCCAGGTCCGCCGGCAGAATGGCCGGTTGTGGTCCGCCCGCGCGCACGATCTCATCATAGACCGTCTCCAGCTTGGCGACCGTGCGGCCGAGCAGGACCACGGTCGCACCCTGTGCGGCGAACGCCAGGGCTGCGGCTCGCCCCAGCCCTTGCCCGGCGCCGGTGACCAGGACGACGCGTCCGTCCAAAACGCGGGTGTGTGCGTCGGTCGTACTCATCGGCCCATGATGGTCGGTCGCTGTCCGCCGGCGCCTCGAGCGTCGTCGCCAGCCAAGTCGAAAACTCGTATGTCTGCCATGGGGTAAAGGAGCGTTGTCACTCAAACCGACCTGAATCCTCACCTGTAATCATACGCGCACAGGCCACGCCGCTGCGCACGGCGCCTTCCAGTGTGGCGGGGTAGTCGCCGCGGGTAAAGTCCCCCGCCAGGTAGAGCCCGGGCAGGGGCGTGCGGTGGTCGGGCCGCGGCAGGTTGGGCGTACAGGCAAAGGTCGCCCGTTTTTCCACGATCCGCTTGTGGCCGAGCAAACGGGGCAGGGGGCCGATCAGGTGCTCAAGCCGCGCGAAAAGGTGCGCCGACCAAACTGAGCCGTCCACCTCCAGATGCGGCCCCGTGGCGCTGACGACCACCGACAGTAGCCCAGGCGCCAGGTCCTGGCGGTCGAACACCCAGGGGCTTTGGCCGCCACCCAAGGCGAGCATGGGGTAGGGAAGGCGAACCGGCGCGGCGAAACGTAGCCAAGTCGTGTCGATTGGCTGCCAATGGTAGTTGCGCACCTGGTCGAGTATGGGTTTGAGCGATGGCAACTCGCCGAGTAGGGCGGGCAGACGGGCCGGATGAGTGGCGACGATGACCGCCTGCGCCTCGAGGTCGGTTCCCAACAGCCGAAATCGGTCGCCCTCCCGGCGCAGTCCTGTCACCTTGCAATTCAGGCGCACCTCGCCACCTTGCTTGGTGATGAAGCGGGCGGCCGGCTCGGGCAGCAGGTCTGCAAGCGGCCCCTCATGGAAAAGGAAATCGCTGTCGGCGCGGCGCGCAAACAGGCTATCGCGCAGGACATTGCAAAAGACCTGGGCCGAGGCCTGCTCCAAGGGCGTGTTGAGGGCGGCGATGCAGATGGGCGCCCACAGGTGGTCGATCACCCGCTGCGGTTGCGCCTGATGCGCGAGCAGGGCGCTGACCGTGGTGTCCTCGGGCAGGCGGAAACCCTGCCGTTGCAAGGCCCGCATGAACCGCGCCGCGGCGTATTTGTCCGCAAGGCTCAGTCCGCGGGAGGCGATTAGGCCGGCTGCCAGATTGAGTGGCGCGGGCAGGCGCGGCAAGCGGAGATCGCAGTCGGGCAGCATCAGGCGCAAGCCGCGACGCTGTAAGCGTTGCACACTGCCTAAGCGTCGCGCAAGGCGCAAGGTCTCGCGGTAGGTGCCGATCAGCAGGTGCTGCCCGTTGTCGATGGCGATCCCGTCCCAGTCCACCGTGCGGGCACGCCCCCCCAACTGACGGGCCGCCTCGCACAACACCAGCGGCACCCCGGCGGCAGCGAGCTCGACCGCTGCCGCCAATCCCGCCCAGCCGCCGCCGACGATGGCCACGCGTTGCATGGCTCAGCCTGTCAACCAGGTGCGCCAGGCGATCAGCAGCTTGCGCAGAGGTGGAAGGGCGATGCGATGCTCAAGTACGCGAAAACCGTCCAGCCGGATCTCCTCGAGCAGTGTGCGGTAGATGGCCGCCATCACGAGGCCGGGACGCTGCGCCCTGCGGTCGGCTGCCGGCAGCCGCGCCAAAGCCTCCGCATAGGTGGCGACGGCGCGCTGGTACTGGAACTCCATCAAATTTTGGAAGGCCGGGCTCGCGCGCCCGGCGAGGATGTCGGCCTCGCGCACGCCGTACGCTGCGAGCTCCTCCAGAGGCAGGTAGATGCGGCCGCGCCGGGCATCTTCGCCCACGTCGCGGATGATGTTGGTCAGTTGCAAGGCCAGTCCCAGTAGGGCAGCGTATTTCAGCGTGGCGCGTTCGCTGTAGCCGAAGATCTGTGCGGAGACTTCGCCCACCACGCCGGCGACCCGGTGGCAGTACAGGCGCAGGGCGCGGAAGTCGGGATAGCGCTGCTGCGCGAGATCCATCTCCACCCCGTCCATGACCTCCAGCAATTGCTCGCGTGCAATGCCGAAGCGCTCGACCGCCTCGCGCAGCGCCTGCGTCACCGGGTGCTGCGGGACACCCTCGTACAGGCGATCCACCTCGCCGCGCCACCACGCCAGTTTCGCCCGGGCGACGCCCGGGTCGCGGCACTCGTCGGCGACGTCGTCCACCTCGCGGCACCAGGCATAGAAGGCCGTGATCGCACGCCGCCGCTCGGCGGGCAGGAAGCGGAATGCCGGATAAAAGCTGGAGCGGCTGGTGGCCGCTTTTTCTTGACAGTAGCGGTGCGGGTCCATGTCAGCCGTGACCGCCGCAGCCACCGCTGCCACAGGTCTGTGCCACCTGGCGACGCTGGCCGGGCACGAGCGCCCGACGCAGCATGTACAGCCAGTCCGTCGGACCCAGGATCGGTCGCTGCCGGAAGACATCGCCGCGCGCCTCGTGCAGTTTGTCGAGGATGCGCTCCCCGCCCAGCACGATGAGCCGCACCTCCAGGCCCAGACGGCCGGGCAGGGCCCGACCCAGCGGGGCACCGGCGGCGAGCATGCGCCGCGCCCGTTCGATCTGAAAGCGCATGAACTGCTGCCACAGGGCATCGACGCGGCCCGCGGCGATTTGCGCCTCGCTCACGCCGAAACGAAGCATTTCATCCTGTGGCAGGTAGATGCGTCCTTTGCGGTAATCGATGGCGATGTCTTGCAGCATGTTGATGAGCTGCAAGGCGGCACAGATGCCGTCCGACCAGGCCTGGTGCCGGAGGTCGCGGTCGTTGAAGAGGGCCAGCATCAGTCGCCCGATCGGGATGGCCGAGCGGCGGCAGTAGTCCATGACCTCGCCGAAATGCGCATAGCGTTTCTTGGTGACATCCTGGCTGAAGGCATCGAGTAGGTCGTAGAAGGGTGTAAGCGGCAGATCATGGTGGCGGATCGTCTCTGCCAAAGCAGCCATGCGCGCATCATCCGGGGCCTCACCGCGAGCGATGGCATCGAGGCCGGCGCGCAGGGCCGCAAGCCGCGCCAGCCGCTCGGAGGGCGGCAAGTCACCCTCATCGGCGATGTCGTCTGCCGTCCGGGCAAAGGCGTAAACGTCGCGCACGGCCGCTCGCAGGCGTCCAGGCAGCAGGATGGACGCCACGGGGAAGTTTTCGTAGTGGCCGGCGTTGACGAGGCTGCTGACCGATCGTGAAAAGTCTAGTCCGAACATGCGATTCGAAATCATGTCTGCGCCCCAATGGCTCACGCGGGGCAAGCCCCAATATTACACATGGAAATTTGAGAAAAAGCGGTGGATTGCTCGGTGCCCTGGGGGCGTGTTCATGTCAAACGGTGTTGCAGCACCCGCCAAGACGACAGGATAGGACGCAGCCGGCGGGGAATCACCGTGCGGTAGCCCAGTGGCACAGCCCGTCGAGGCGTTTCCGCCCTTTTTTGGGCGAGCCGATGTACGGCTGGCTAGAGAGTCGCGCTTGCTCGCGGAAAAATGGCGACCCCCTGTTGCAACGAATCACGCGAACACCCGCTGCAAGCACCTCAGGCGTGAAACACGACACTACTCCCGCTCGAAGCCACTGCCCGGTGCAAATTTTAGGGTACTCGCGTTCTCGGTGACGATGCGCACCACATCCTCCGGCACCCCCCCGGGGATCACCGCCTCGATTTCGAGCGTGACGGTCACCTTCGAGCCCGTTAGCCGTACCAGGTGCGAGATCACTTCCTCGGCAATCCTGCCCGCATCGCGCGGCGAGCGTAATGGATCGAGCTCGACCGAGCCGTGGAAGCGCTTGGGTCGGACCACGGGCGGAGGATCCGAGGGCTTCTCGGGCAACTGCGACGACACTGCGTTTCCGTCACCTCCCGGTTGTTGGGACGTGTCAAGCACGCTCGCCGTGCGCTCGGCCTCCATCTGCCGTCTCGCCACCTCCGGCTTTA
>CALAMX010000071.1 GCA_937925755.1 uncultured Burkholderiales bacterium | reverse complement strand
GCCCTGCTCATCCTGGCCAAGCTCGCCAACGTCTCGGTGCCGCTGGCGCTCAAGGAGATCGTCGATCGTCTGCAGGACCCAGGCACTGCGCCCATCGTGCCCCTGCTGTTCATCGTCCTCTACGGCGGGCTGCGCTTCGGCAACACCGCCTTCACCGAGCTCAGGGACAGCCTCTTCGCACGCGTGCTGCAGCGCGCCATGCGCGGTGTGATCTACGACGTCTTCTGCAAGCTGCATCAGCAGTCGCTGCGCTTTCACCTCGAGCGGCGCACGGGTGGGCTAGCGGCGGACATCGAGCGCGGCGCACGCTCCATCCGTTTCCTGATCAATTTCTCGCTGTTCAACATCGGCCCCACCCTGATCGAGATCTTGATGGTGGCCAGTATCCTGTTCGCCAAGTACGACCCCTGGTTCGGCGGCATCACGCTGGCCACCCTCGCGGTCTATATCGCCTTCACCGTGTTGGTGACCAACTGGCGGCTTGAATTCCGCCGTGCCATGAACGAGACCGACGCCGCCGCCAACGCCCGCGCGGTCGATGGCCTGCTCAACTACGAGACGGTCAAGTACTTCAACAACGAGGACTATGAGGCGGCGCGGCTCAAGGAGGCCCTGAAGCGGGCCGAGGATGCGGCGGTCAAGAGCGAGGTGTCACTGGCATTGCTCAACGTCGGCCAAGCGGCGATCATCGCCGTGGGGGTGACCGCCATGATGTGGTTGGCGGCCCTCGGCGTGATTGAGAAGCGCATGACCCTCGGTGACCTGGTGCTGGTCAACGCCTATCTGATCCAACTCTTCATCCCGCTCAACTTCCTCGGCACGGTCTATCGCGAGATCCGCAATGCGCTCACTGACATGGAAAAGCTCTTCGGGCTACTGCAGCGCCAGCCAGAGATCCTCGACGCGCCGGATGCCAGGCCGCTCGTCGTCAGCCGCGGCGAGGTCCGCTTCGATGACGTCTCCTTCGCCTATGATCCGCGCCGGCCGATCCTGCGGGGGGTGAGCTTCGTCATCCCTCCCGGTCGCAAAGTGGCCGTCGTGGGCGCGAGTGGGGCCGGCAAGTCGACGCTGGCGCGGCTGCTCTTTCGCTTTTTCGATGTGACCGGCGGACGCATCCTGATCGATGGCCAGGACATCCGCAGTGTCACACAAAAGAGCCTGCGCGCCGCCATCGGCATGGTGCCGCAGGACACGGTGCTGTTCAATGACACCCTCTATCACAACATCGCTTATGGTCGCCCGGAGGCAAGCCGTGAGGAGGTGCTGGAGGCGGCGCGTGCCGCACATCTCGACCGTTTCGTAGCGACGCTGCCGGAGGGGTATGAGACGCGAGTTGGCGAGCGAGGTTTGAAGCTCTCTGGCGGCGAGAAACAGCGCGTGGCCATCGCTCGCGCCATCCTGAAAAATCCCCCCATCTTGGTCTTCGACGAGGCCACCTCCTCGCTCGACAGCGCCACCGAACAAGCCATCCTGTCGGAACTGAAGCGCATCTCGGAGAACCGCACCACGCTGGTGATCGCCCATCGGTTGTCCACCGTGGTGGACGCCGACGAGATCCTGGTGCTGGAGGCTGGTCGCATCGTCGAGCGTGGCCGGCACGCCGAGCTACTCGCTCTCGACGGCCGCTATGCCGAGCTCTGGCGGCTGCAACAGCGCGAGAAGGTGGAGGTCGCCGCAGAGGCGGTCGGCAACGGCCTGCCGTCCACAGTGTCGGCTTGACGGTCATGGCAAAAGCCCACTTAGAGGACGAATGTGGCCGTGTCCGTTCCTCACTACGCATGCGATCGGTGAGCAAGAAAGGTCGCGTGACCAGGTCCGGCCAAGCGCTACGTTCAGGCCTATGGCATGTAGTCCGCGAGCGCAAAGGTCTCCTGGCGTAGTGCTCGAGTCGGGTGGCCGTACTCAAAAGTATGTCCGTGCGCGCCGGGCCGTCCCAAGGGTACTGACAACCCCCATGAGGGACGCTACGCGCAGCGAGCCGAGTGACGTTTCATCGCAAGGGGATCCCGGTTGCGCGAGCGATTCGGGTGATCGGCCGTCCCGGTGAGTCCGGTGCAGCGATCACGAAGTCGACGGAGAGCCCTAGGCGGCGCTCGAGATCGGTCTACAGCTGGGCTTAACACCAAAAGTCGGAAAGCTGCTGCGTCTCGATGAGTAAGTTGACATCGCCACCTTTGGCGTTGTCTTGGGTGCGCGATCCGAACAACTGCAGATGCGCACGATCGCCCAGCCAATGGCGGGTGCGGGATCGGAGGATCTCGATTTGCTGGGGCGTCAGGCGCACATATTTGGAAACTCGCATGCGCTTCGCTTAAGCCAGCGCACAGCCGTTCATTCGTCCCAGCGGGGATCGCGCACCTGAACCCAGCCATGCTCGACCCGCACCGCTAGCACGGCGACGTCCTCGTAGGCGGGCGGGGCGGTAACGGCGCCGGTACGCACGTCGAAGCGGGCACCGTGACGCGGGCAGACGATCTCGCAGCCATCGAGCGCGCCGCTGGCGAGCTCGCCGCCGTCGTGGGTGCAGACATCCTCGATGGCATAGAGCCCGTCTGCGAGGTGAAAGACTGCGACCCGCACCCCATCCACGTCCACCACCTGGCGACTGCCGACCGGGAATTCGGCGAGCCTCGCCACTCGTACCCAGTCACTCATGGGTAGATCCCCAGTTGCAGCCGCGCCGCCTCGCTGGCACGCGCCGGGGTCCAGGGCGGATCCCAGGTGAGCTCGACCGTGCAGCGGGCCACGCCCTCCACCGCCTCCACCGCGCGCGCGACCTGGGCGGGGAAGGTTTGGGCGAGCGGGCAGCCGGGCGCGGTGAGGGTCATTCGGATGTCCACCTGGCCCTGCGCGTCGATCTCGACGTCGTAGATGAGGCCCAGGTCGTAGATGTTGATCGGAATCTCGGGGTCATAGACCTGGCGCAGGGCTTGGATGACCCGCTCTTTCAGCGCGTCGTCCACCGCCTTGGGTCGTAACAGGTCGAAGAGTTTCATGCTGCCTTACGCTCCGCCGGTTGCGGGCAATAGGGTACCGGGTCCTCGGTGGTCACCGTCTCCTGGCGGTTTTCCAGGGCCGCGAGCAGGGTATGCCAGGCGAGTGTGGCACACTTCACCCGCATGGGGAACTCCTTGACCCCGGCGAGTACCATCAGCTTGCCCACGCCCTCGGCCGGCCCTTCCTCGGCCAGCATGGCGTGCACGCGGTCGAACAGGGCACGCACCTCTTCCACCCGCTTGCCTTGGATGGCCTCCATCATCATCGAGGCGGAGGCCACCGACACGGCACAGCCAGCCCCCTCGAAACCGGCCGCCTCGATGACACCGTCCTTGACCTTGAGGTGCACCACGATCTCGTCGTTGCACAGGGGGTTGAACCCGTGCGCGTGGTGGTCGGCACCGGGCGGATTCTCCGGATAGTGGCGCGGATGCCGGTTGTGCTCCAGGATCATCGCCTCGTACAGTTCTCGCAGCGCATCATCGGTGATCGTACTCATTTGATCGACTCTCCTATCTCGTTCAAACGGGCCTCGATGCGCGGCATGAGCCAGTCGCCGAGACCGGCCTGCGCGACGAGACCCAGGGCCTCGCCGGCGAAAGCGGCGAGCAGCAGACGCCGGGCTGCGTGGCGTTCGATACCGCGCGCGCGCAGATAGAACATGGCGTCCTCCGACAGCCGCCCAACCGTCGCCCCGTGGCTCGCCTGCACCTGGTCGGCATAGATCTCCAGTTGCGGCTTGGCGTCGATCTCGGCATGCGGGGAGAGCAGTAGGTTGCGGCTGTCCTGGCGGGCGTCGGTGCCATCGGCACCCGGCCGGATCAGCACGCGCGCATCGAAGATGCCACGGCCACGGCCGGCCGCCACACCGCGATAGGTGGCGCGGCTCATGCTCCCCGGTACGGCATGCTCGATGCGCAGGTGATGGTCGCTGTGGCGGCGGCCATCGGCCAGGAACAGGCCGTCTAGGCGACAGGCGGCACCGGCGCCGGTGAGCGTCAGGTATAACTCGTGCCGACACACCCGTCCACCAAGGCTCAGGTCGAGGAGCTCGTAGCGGCTGTCGGCCACCTGGCGCACGGCGGTCAGTCCGGTGTGGGTGGCGGCAGTGCCCTCCTCGATGAGTCGGATGTGGGTCAGCCGTGCCCCGGCCTCGAGCTCGATCTCGGTCACCGGGTTGCACCAGTAATTCGCCGCCGTGGCACCCGTGTAGCTCTCTACCACCACGACCTCGGCCCCGGCCTCGAGCCGGATCAACGAGCGCGGGTGCAGCATGGCCTCCGGCTCGTCGGCGAGAAAACGCAGGAACACAGGCCGCTCCAGACGCTGACCGCGCGGCACCGTGAGGTAGCCGCCGCTTTTCCAGAGTGCCGCGTTGAGGGCGCTAAGGGCCGTGCCCGGTGCGAGTGTCGGGGCCGCGGTCAGCTCGCCCTCCGCTAGGGGGTGCAATAGGGAAGCGGGCAGACTGCTGCGGGTCTCGATGAGGCGCTCGCCAGCGAAGATCAGGTCATGGCCGGGCGCTTCGTCGATGACCGGCGTTACATCTGCCGCCGCTGGCGGATGGAGCGGCAGCCGAGCGAGGTGGTCGAGGGCGGTGTAATGCCAGTCTTCTAGCCGAGTATGCGGGAGGCCCTGCGCAAGGTAGCTCTCCAGCGCCTCACGCCGGTGTTCGGGCAAAGTGCCGGGTGCCGGCATGTCGATCCAGGTGCTAGGGATCATGGCCGCGCCTCCTGTCCGGCCTCAGCCGTCAGCCAACCGTAGCCCTTGGCCTCCAGCTCCAGGGCGAGCTCGCGCCCGCCGCTGGCAACGATGCGGCCATCGGCCAGCACGTGAACGTGATCCGGGGTGATGTGCTCGAGCAGCCGTTGGTAATGGGTCACCAGCAGGATGGCACGCTCCGGGCCGCGTAGAGCGTTGACCCCGCGCGCGACGATCTTGAGCGCGTCGATGTCCAGACCCGAGTCGGTCTCGTCGAGGATGGCCAGCCGCGGCTCGAGCATGAGCATTTGCAGGATCTCGTTGCGTTTCTTCTCGCCACCGGAGAAGCCTTCGTTCACGCCGCGGTAGAGCATGGCCTCATCCATCTCCAGCAATTTCAGGCTCGCCTTCACCCGCTCGAGGAAGTCGAAGGCGTCGAGCTCCGGCAGCCCTTTGCGGCGACGCTGGCTGTTGACCGCCTCCTTGAGCAACTGGACATTGGCCACCCCCGGGATCTCCAGCGGGTACTGAAAGCCCAAGAACAGCCCGGCCCAGGCGCGTTCCTCCGGCGCCATGGCCAACAAGTCCTGTCCCTGCCAGGTCACCGCACCGGCCGTGACCGTATAGCCCTCGCGTCCGGCCAGCACCTGGGCGAGCGTGCTCTTGCCCGAACCGTTGGGGCCCATGATGGCATGCACCTCACCCGGCAGGATAGTGAGGCTGATGCCTTTCAATATCGGTTTGTCACCGATCGAAACGTGCAGGTCCCTGATTTCAAGCATGACATCCTCCTGTCTGATCTAGACTCTCTCAACCGACGGCGCCTTCGAGGCTCACGCTCAACAGCTTCTGCGCCTCGACCGCGAACTCCATGGGCAACTCCCTGAACACCGCCTTGCAGAAGCCGTTGACGATCATGTTCACGGCGTCCTCCTCGGTGAGCCCGCGCGAGCGCAGGTAGAAGAGCTGATCCTCGCTCACCCGGCTGGTGGTGGCCTCGTGCTCGACCTGGGCCGTGGGGTTTTTCACCTCGATGTAGGGGAAGGTGTGCGCCGCGCAGTTCGGGCCCATGAGCAGGGAATCGCACTGGGTGTGGTTACGCGCCCCCTCCGCCTTGTCCAGGATGCGCACCAGGCCGCGGTAGGCGTTGCGGCCGCGCCCTGCGGAGATTCCCTTGGCGACGATGGTGGAACGCGTGCGCCGGCCGATGTGGATCATCTTGGTGCCGGTGTCGGCCTGTTGCCGGTTGTTGGTCAGGGCCACGGAGTAGAACTCGCCCACCGAGTCGTCGCCGCGCAGGATGCAGCTCGGGTACTTCCAGGTGATGGCCGAACCGGTTTCCACCTGCGTCCAGGAGATGCGCGAGCGCTCACCGCGGCACTCACCACGCTTGGTGACGAAGTTGTAGATGCCGCCGCGCCCCTCGGCATCGCCCGGATACCAGTTCTGCACGGTGGAGTATTTGATGTGGGCGTCTTTGAGGGCAATGAGCTCCACCACCGCGGCGTGCAGTTGGTTCTCGTCACGGCTGGGGGCGGTGCAGCCCTCTAGATAGCTGACATAGGCCCCCTCGTCGGCGATGATCAGGGTGCGCTCGAACTGGCCGGTGTTGCGGGCATTGATGCGGAAATAAGTGGAGAGCTCCATCGGACAGCGCACCCCCTTGGGCACGTAGACGAAGGAGCCGTCCGAGAACACGGCCGAGTTCAGTGCTGCGAAATAGTTGTCGGTGTAAGGCACCACGCTGCCCAAGTATTGGCGTACCAAGTCCGGATGTTTCCGCACGGCCTCGGAGAAAGAGCAGAAAATGATGCCCAGCTTTTCCAGGCGGTCCTTGAAGGTGGTGGCCACCGAGACCGAATCGAACACGGCGTCCACCGCCACACCGGCGAGCGCGGCGCGCTCGGCGAGCGGGATGCCTAACTTTTCATAGGTCGCGAGCAGCTTAGGATCGACCTCGTCCAGGCTCTTGGGCCGCTTGGCCTGCTTCGGTGCGGCATAGTAGTGGATGGCCTGGTAGTCGATAGGCGGGTAGTGCACACTGGCCCATTTGGGCTCCTCCAGCGTGAGCCAGTGCCGGTAGGCATTCAGACGCCATTCCAGCATGAACTCGGGCTCCTGCTTCTTGGCGGAGATCAAGCGGATCACGTCCTCGTTGAGTCCTGCCGGCACCACCTCTTGTTCGATGTCGGTGGTGAAACCCCAGCGGTACTCGCTGTTTAGGTGCTGCGTCAGCGGCAGGTCATTGCTACCCATGATTCAGACCTTTCTCGGTTGGTGATGCAGGGAGGAAAATTGCACGGGCCTTAAACGCGGCGCGGCTAAGTCGGCGAGGCTCACCGCCTCGAGCGCCACCTGCACCGCCTGATTGATCACTCGCCAGTTCGCACGGGTGGCGCAGTCACGCTCCAAGCTGCAGCGGCCGTCGCCCAGGGCGCACTCGGTCAGGGCCACCGGCCCCTCGATGGCGGCGATCACCTCTGCCACCGAGATCTCGCGTGCCGGGCGGGCCAGGCCGTAACCGCCACCCTTGCCGCGCTGGCTCACCACCAGGCCGGCGCGGCCCAGCAGTTTCAACAGCCGCGCCACCGTGGGTGCCGGCAGGCCCAATTCCACCGCCAGCTGCTGGGCGCTCACCCAGCGCCCGGGCTGGTGCGCCATCTGGGTCATGAGACCGGTGGCGTAATCGGTGAGCTTGGCAATGCGCAACATGACTCGCTCCAAATTTACATATAGGATCGTATAAGTACTATTTAGTTCAATCTTGACCTGGTATCAACCCAAAATCTACCAGGGTTTGGAAGCGAGCCCCGCGCCCCGGGACTGGGACCATCTCCATCACCTCAATCAATCCAACCATGCCCGACCGCCCACGACGCCACCTCGTCCTCACCCTCGGCGACCAGCTCGACCCCGCCGGCGCCGCCCTGGACGGTTTCGATCCGGCGCAGGACCGGCTGTGGATGGCCGAGGTGGCAGAAGAGGCCACCCAGGTCTGGTCGCACAAGGCGCGCATCGCTCTGTTCCTCGCCGCGATGCGCCACTTTGCCGAGGACATAC
>CALAMX010000070.1 GCA_937925755.1 uncultured Burkholderiales bacterium | reverse complement strand
TCGCGCAGCGAATGTTAAGCCCGCGTCAGCGGGCGTGCCGGAACTAAAACCGGCAACGTGCAGTGCTCAACGGAGGCGTGGCCGAGTGGTTTAAGGCACCGGTCTTGACCATGCCGCGTACGCGGCATGGCAGTGTAGGCTAACATTCGCGCAGCGAATGTTAAGCCCGCGTCAGCGGGCGTGCCGGAACTAAAACCGGCAACGTGCAGTGCTCAACGGAGGCGTGGCCGAGTGGTTTAAGGCACCGGTCTTGAAAACCGGCAACGCGCAAGCGTTCGTGAGTTCGAATCTCACCGCCTCCGCCATCCATTCCCCGCCGTGGGCAATGCGCCCCTTTAGTTACTTCAGCACCACCAACACCACCCGGCGGTTTTGGCTGCGGCCCTCGCGCGTGGCATTGCTCGCTGCCGGCAGGCGTGGGCCGTAGGAGATCACCGCAAGGCGATGCATAGGTATACCGTTTTCGTGTAGGAAGTCGCGCACCACCGTGGCTCGCTGCAGGCCCAGCCGGTCGTTGAAATCCGCCGGACCAGTATTATCGGTATGGCCCTGGATCTCGATGTAGACGTTTTGGTTTTCGGCCTTCAGTTTCTCGGCCAGGGCCTTCAGGGCCTGTTTGGCCTCGGCGGAGAGGCGGGCTTGGTTCAGACGGAAGCCGAGAAAGGTCTCGCTCAAGGCCGTTTCATAGATCAGTTTGCCCTCGGCGAGTTTCCCAGCGGCGATTGCGCGTTCGAGGGCTTCGCGCGCCGTCTGCGAGAGCCGGGCGATCTCCGTCTCGCTCCTGCCCAGACGCTCGGCCTGTTGCTGTTGGGCGATTTGCACTTCACTCAGGCGGCTGACAGCCTGCTCGTGTGCGGTGGAGAGTTCGTCCAGGCGTGATGCCGTACGTGTCAGGCGTTCGTCCGTTCGTTCGATGCGGCTGATCGTTTCGGTAAGCGTTGCTTCCTGACTGCTCAGACGTTGGTCGAGCGCACCCATCTGCGTTTGCGTGCCTTGGGCCAGCGAGGTGAGCTGGCTTTGTGTCTGCGTGAGCCCTTGTTCTTGGGTGGTGAGCCGACCCTCGCTCTGATCCAGGCGCGTCTCGAGACGATCCAGACGTGCCCCGGTCTCGGCGATGGCGTTGGCGTTGAGGTCGATGCGGCGCTCGGCACTGGTCAAACGGTTGGCGCCCTCGTCGAGCCTTTGATTCACGCCGACCACCCGTGTTTCGGCCTCACCGAGCCGGCGGTTGGTGTCAGCCAGGCCCTGCTCGAGGTTGCCCAGGCGCACGCCGACGACCTCGATGGCACGGCTGTGGTTCTCGATACGCTCGTGTGCAGTCATGATCCAGGTGGAGATCGCCTCCAGCCGGTGATCTGGCTCTGCAGCTCGCAGCTCCTTGTGGATAGAGGTGGACGCAGATGCCTGTTCCTGGGGGGTGGTTAGCGTTGGTACGGAAGGCTCGGAAGGCTCGCTAGCAGCGATACGTGGCTGTTCCTTGAGGGTCGCATGCAGCTGGTTCAGACTGCTCTCGGCCTGACCGAGACGCGCCTCGCTCCGCTCGATGTGGGCATCCGCCGCGCCGAGACGGGTCTCGACCACATCGAGACGCTGCTGTGCCCGGTCGATCTCGGTGCGATTCTCGCCGATGCGGCGATCTACCTCATCAAGGCGCCCGGCAAGCAACTCGATGCGTTTGCCGGCCTCGGCCAGGCCGCTTTGGGCCTGCTCCACTCGACGGCTGAGGAAAGCGGCCACCTGCTCGGTATTGCTGAGGCGGCCCTCGGCCTGGCCTAGACGGGTGGCGTTGGCATCGATGCGTTGGCTGGCACTTGCGACCATGGCCGACAGCTCGTCGATGCGCTTGTTGACGCCGCCGACCTCCTGCTGCACGTATTCCCGCGTCGCACAGGCGGACAGCGCGAGCGGGACGAGCAGGGAAAGCAACAGGGGGCGTGTTTTGAGCGGTAGGTTCACGTCCATGATCAATACCTCCACGAGCACGAGAGATAGGGTCGGGTTGTCATTGCATCAGACTTACAGGGTGCAAGCGGCCAAGGTAACTCCGCGCCGGTAAGCCGGGCCAGGGTGCCGTGCTGCGTGCAGGTCCATCCGCCTCGCACATGTCTCCCCGGAGCATTTGGCACAAGCATAACCCAGGCAAGGCGGCGCGATAAAGCAAGGATGGATGACAGCGTGAGCGGGTACTACCGCAGCGGCTCAGTCCGTATGGAGGGCAGGGTCAGGTGGTTTGGTTGCGCATGTGATCAGCCACGCGTACGAAAGCGCTGTAGAGCTCTTCGCGCAGGCGGACATCATCAACCACGTCATCAAGCGCTAGACGCATACACATGAGCCATTGGTCGCGCTCCCGCTGGCCAATGGGGAAGGGCAGATGGCGCCTGCGCAGCATGGGGTGTCCATACTTCTCGGTGTAAAGCGGCGGACCGCCCATCCAGCCGCATAAGAACTCGTAAAGTTTTTGCCGTGAGGTGCTAAGGTCGGCGGGATGCAGCTTCCGGATCTCCCAAGCCTCGGGCAGCTCGTCCATGAGTTGGTAAAAGCGGTCGACTAGCGCCCGGACCTGAGCATCGCCACCGATGCGTTCATAGTGTGTCTGCATCGAGGGATCAGTCCTAGTAATGAAAAAGAGGTCTGGTAAATATGGAGGATTGACAAGATTAGTAATTCAGCAAATTAATATATAAGATCTACACAAACGTCGAAAAGTAGAGGGTATAGCATGCAGCAATCTGCCATTGTTCTCGCCCTGGCCGGTCTGTTGAGGAAGCTCTGCGGAACCGGGCGAGTGAGATGACCACCGCGCGCCCGGAGCACGAGCCGCGAGACCTCACATGGGGTTATGCGAGGGAGCGAAAACAAAGTTTTGGCGAAGGTTAACATGCGCGCAGCGCATGTTAAGCCGCGAAGCGGCGGCCGAAGCCACAACGGTGTTTCGGCGAAGGCTAACCTGCCGCAAGGCAGGTTAAGCGAGCGGAAGCGAGCGGCCGGAGCCAAAACAGAGTTTCGGCGCAGGCTAACATGCGCGTAGCGCATGTTAAGCCGCGAAGCGGCGGCCGGAGCCACAACGAAATCTCGGTACAGGCTAGCGTGAGCGCAGCGCATGTGCGTCGGCGACGGACAGCGTAGCATAGACCTATTGAGTCCGATCGGGCAGTGCTGACCCATGCAAGTGCTGTTCCTGAGACGAGAGCGGGTCTATGACCCAGTGCTCAGGGTCATACACGCCTGGAATGCGCTGTTGGTTGTGCTGCTGCTGATCACTAGCCAGCTTGCAAGCTGGCTGGAGTTTTCCTGGGAGGTGGCGGCGCTGTGGCGGCTGCACCTGTGGTGCGGCTACCTTCTGCTCATCGGTCTCGTCGCGCGACTGGTGTGGGGGTTCGTCGGCCCGGCTCATGCCCAGTTCGAAGAACTCTGGCGGCCGGGTGTCTGGCTTGAGGCACTCCGCAAACGCCAGATCTACGGTCCCCCACAGGCCATGGGCCACCATCCGCTCGCCAGCCTGGCCTATGTGGCGTTCTACGCGATGACCTCGATCATGGCCGGCACAGGTCTCGTCTTGGCAGCGATCGAGCAGGGGGTAGGGCCGCTCTACACGGCCCTGGGCTACGCCTTCGAGCTCAAATCCTGGTTCCGGGCCCCACACGATTGGCTGGAAGAGTTCTTGCTCGCCTTTGTGCTCCTGCATCTGGCGGCCCTGATCCTGCACGAGCGACTGCACCACATTCCCATCGCACAGGCCATGGTCAGCGGTTATCAATATCGTAAGGAAGAACCATGAAGACCCGCTATGTCTTTGTGTTCATGCTGGTTGGCAGTACCGCCTGGGCGAATTCGCCACAGCAGATCCTCGACTTGCTCGTGCAAGAGGCGCGCCAGGTGCAACCCGGCTTTACTGCCTCAGCCACGCGCGGTGAGCAGTTCTACCGGGCGAAGCACACGGGCGGCAAGGAGGCCGATTCCTGCGCGAGCTGCCATACTGACAATCCCAAGGCTGAGGGTAAGCACATCAAGACGCACAAGGCGATCGAACCCCTGGCCCCATCGGTGAACAAGCAGCGTTTCACCGACCCGGCGCAGGTGGAGAAGTGGTTCCGGCGCAACTGCCGCGAGGTCCTGGGGCGTGTGTGCACACCCCAGGAGAAGGCCGATTTCGCGGCCTATGTGCTGAGCGTGAAATGAGGGGGTAGGGCATGGGCGTGAACTGGAGGAGCGTTTTGCTGCTGATCGCGGCCGTGGTGCTCGTGGGTGCCTGGATCGCTCAAGGTCAGGCCGACAATGAGGTGGTCTTCCCCATGCCGCCGGGACCGCTCTATGTCAAAGAATGCGGCAGTTGCCACACCGCCTATGCGCCGGGGTTGTTGCCGGCGCGCTCCTGGCAGAAGCTGATGCACGAGCTGGACAACCATTTCGGCGAGGATGCCAGCCTGGAGGAGCCCGAGCGCTTGGCCATCCTGCGCTGGCTGACCGATTACGCGGCCGATGGCCCTAACGCCAACATGCTGATGCGCCGCATCGCCAACTCCATCCCGCGCGGGGCGGCGCCGCAACGCATCACTGAGACCCCGCTGTTCAAACACCAGCACGACGAGGTGCCGGCGCACATCTGGAAGCGCGCGAAGATCGGCAGCCCTGCCAATTGCGGCGCCTGTCATCCGCGTGCCAACGAGGGCCGCTATCCTGAACGCGAGGTACGCATCCCCAGGCAATGAATCCCGGGGGCGCAGCGCTCCGCCCGGGTCTATTGACCGCGACCGAAGGTCTCTTTCAGGATAATGGCGGTGCGCGCCCAGGAATCCTCATCCGCCTTGCGGTCGTAAGCGAGCGGCAGGCCGAAGCGTGCGGCGAGCTGGTCGGCCTCTGGGTTGGTGAAGCTGTGCTTCACACCAGGGTAGCTGACGATGGTCAGCCGGGCGCCGGCCTTCTCCATCTCGGCACGAAAGGCCTCGACCTGGGCGGGGGGGATCATGGGATCGGCCTCGCCCGTGAACACCGCCACGCGGGCCTTGATGCGGCCCGGTTCGGCCGGGGTGGAGAGCTGCAGGCTGCCGTGGTAGCTCACCACGGCATCGAGGTCTAGGCCCAGTCGCGCCATCTCCAGGACCACTGAGCCGCCGAAGCAATAGCCCAGGGCGGCGATGTCATCGGCCGCCACCGTAGGGTGCTGGCGCAGCGTGTTCAAGGCCGCCTCGAAGCGGGCCCGAGCGATGGGGAGGTTGCGGCGCACCTCGCCGGCGAAGGCGCCGGCCTCGGAGGGGTGCGAGGCGGTCTTGCCGTCGCCGTACATGTCCACTGCCAGGGCGGTGTAGCCCATCGCCGCCAGCTGGCGTGCGCGGCTGCGGGCGTAGTCGTTGTGGCCCCACCACTCATGCACCACGAGCACGCCGGGGCGCTTGCCCTGAATGGCGTCGTCATATGCGATATAGCCCTTCATGGTGACCTGGCCGTCGCCGTAGGTGATCTCCTGGCCGCGGATCTCCGCGTGCGCGGCGAGTACCAACAGCAGCCCGGCCGCCAACAACCCCATTCCGATACGCATGCTCGACACTCCTCTCGAATGGGCCCCCACGGGATGCGGGGCTTCGGGCATTAAGATGCGTCAGCTTGGGTAGGTTGTCCACCCTTGCCCGATCATGGCCGACTGTGGGCCCGCCGCTGCCAGATGAGCTCGCCGTCGCGCCAGACGGCAACGACCCGGTGATAGGGGATTTCGACGATATACCCTGCGGCGTCCAGGACCCGCAGGGCGAAATGGTCGGCCGGATCGGTGCGAACCTGCGTGAGGGGCACCCGCACGATCTGTCGTCGTACTCGGTCCCAGTAACCCAGCTCGAAGCGGCCTTGCCCAAAGACCGGGTCCCAGCGGATGCGGTGCAACACCTCCTGGATGGGGGGCTGGCGGGCAGTGGGCGATGTCGTCATGATTCCAGCTTCGCCTGTCAAATCGAGATTACCGTATGGACCCGACTCACGACCCGATCGACTACGGTCAGGGCATCTATGCCGTGGACGCCTGCTATCTGCGTCCAGGCCTGGCCGCTGTGCACCTCATCGTTCAGGATGGACGTGTGGCGGTGGTCGATACCGGCACCCGGCACAGCCTGCCCATGGTGCTTCAGGCCCTGCAGGGCCTGGGGTTAGGGGTGGAGGCGGTGGACTATGTGCTGCTCACCCACGTGCACTTGGACCATGCCGGTGGGGCCGGTGCGCTCATAAAGCTCTGCCCCAACGCGCGGCTCGTTGTGCATCCACGCGGGGCGCCGCACATGATCGACCCCAGCCGGCTGGTGGCGGGGAGTATCGCCGTCTATGGCGAGGTTCGCTTTCGCGAGCTCTACGGCGAGATCGTCCCGGTTGCGGCAGAGCGAGTGGTGCAGGCGCCGGACGGGTTCGAGCTGGACCTCAATGGCCGCCGGCTGGTTTTCCTCGACACCCCGGGCCATGCCAGGCACCACCTGTGCATCCATGACCTTGGCAGCGGCGGAGTCTTCACCGGCGACACCTTCGGCTTGTCCTATCGCGTCTTCGACGTCGATGGGCGTCCCTTCATCTTCCCCACCACCACGCCGGTACAGTTCGAGCCCGAGGCGGCGCATGCCTCCATCGACCGCATTCTGTCGCTTAAGCCGCAAGCGGCGTATCTTACCCACTTCGGCCGGGTTGACGATCTGCCTGGGCTGGCGGCGGATTTGCATGAACTTCTGGATGAATTCGTGGCGATTGCCGAGGCTGCGCCACAGGACACCTTGCACCGCCAGGCTGCGATCATCGCCGGGCTGGAAACCCTGCTCACCGAGCGGCTGCGCCGGCATGGCTGCACCCTGTCAGAGACCGAAATGCGCCGGTTTTTGGCGCATGACGTCGAGCTCAACGCCCAAGGGTTGGTGGTCTGGCTCGACCGGAGACAACGCTTAGCCTGACTCGGGGCCGCCGGCGCCACCCTCGGCAAGAACGTCGCTGACAAATCCGGCACCCCCGGTTCCGCTGCCGGTCCGGGTGTGCCAGCGCCGGTGCGAACCAGTGCGCCTACGGTCAGCGTGCGGGTCGATGCCGATGGCGACGACAGGCCAGGCAAGCGCAAGCACAAGAAGCATCCGCCCGGCCATGCCTACGGCCACCACAAACACTGAGATCGGGTACGCA
>CALAMX010000069.1 GCA_937925755.1 uncultured Burkholderiales bacterium | reverse complement strand
GCGCGCGCGCCGGTTGAGCAGGTTGATGGCGCGCACAGCGGCGCGCTGGGCCTCTTCGGCTTCGGCCTCGTTGCCCATCATGGTCAGCCGGCCAAAGTTGCCGAACGGACGCACATCCACGAGGGTGACGTGCGCGGCCTTCTCCGCCTCGTTGGCGGCATAGACGGCATAGCCGGCCGGCTCGACCTCCAGGATGAACATGCTCTTGCCGGGCAGAATCATCGACCCCTTTCTGAGCTGGCGGTTGATCAGCGTGGTGTGGTCAGGGGTCATGCCACGGATGATCTCGTTCCAAGCGATGCGACAGGCCATGCGGTCGGACTCCTGGGCGCCGATCTGCTTGAGGATGATTTCGCCGGCGCTGAGCACCTCACTTTGGTTGCGGTAGTGGATCTCCATCGAGCCGAAGGAGCGTTCCACGACTTGCTCGCCCAGGTGGACGTTGGTCTCCTTGAGGGCAATGTCGGTCAGGCGGTGCACCGCCATGCCGGGGGCCACTTCGATCCACAGACAGGCGTCGCCCGGCACCGGCAGAAAACCCTGTGAGGAGGTGCCGAGATAGGAGGCGAGCTGCGGTTGCAGCGCGTCCATGAAGACGAAGGTGCGCAGGCTGATGTGCATGATCGCTGTATCACCGCGCTGGGGTAGACGCAAAATCCGTAGGCGCGGCGAGAGCCGCGAATTGCGATCGGCCGCTGGGGATGAGGTCGCGGCTTGCGCCGCACCGACTCACAGTGCGGTGTTTGCTGCGTGTCGGCATGCGCATCGCGTCAGCCCCAAGGTACAGCATCGGGAGTTTGGGCTCCATTTGCCGCCAACGCGGCTTAACCTCGGCTGCGCCGAGGTGAGCCTGCGCCGAAAGCTGCCCATGACGCCCTTGCGCGACAATTCCGGCGAAAGCTGCACAGTCATCGAGTCAACCCCATGTACAACATGGGCAGCTTTTCCGGCAGGCGCTCGACGTGGTCGAGCACGGTGAAGTTCTTCACCCCGAAGATACGCGCGACATACTGGTCGGCGTGTGGGTCGAGCGAGAGGGCATAGGTGACGATGCCGTCGCGTGCCAGCTCCTCGACGGCGCGCTTGGCGTCGAAGCGCAGGTATTGCGGGTCGCGTACGTCCTGGTCAGCCGGCTCACCGTCGGTAATGATGAACAGGATTTTCTTGCTGTGCGGTTGCAGCTTGAGGAAGCTCCCGGCGTGGCGCAGGGCCGCGCCCATGCGTGTTGAGAAACCACCCTGCATGCCGGCCAGCCGGGCCTTGACCAGATCGTTGTAGGGCTGGCCGAAGTCCTTGAAGCGATAGTAGTGCACGTCGTGCCGGCCGTCGGAGCAGAAACCGTGAATCGCGAAAGGGTCGCCGATGCGTTGCAGGGCATCGGCAAGGAGCACGGTGGCGGCGCGGGTGAGGTCGAGGATGCTGTAGTCATGGCCGCGCACCTTGTCGTTGGAGGACTCGGACAGGTCGAGCAACACCATGATCGCCAGATCGCGTACGTGGCGCTTGTAGCGCATCATGATACGGGTGTCGGGCTGGCGCCCCATGCGGATGTCGATCATGGCGCGTACGGCGGCGTTGATGTCCAGCTCGTCGCCGTCCTCCACTCGGCGGATCCGCTGCATGCCCTGCGGGATCATCGACTCGATCAGGAACTTGAGTCGCGAGATCACCGGCTTGTTGTCCACGACGATCTTTTCGATCACCGCCAAATCACCCAGCCGCGGCCGGCGCTCCAGTACAGTCACCCAATTGGGGCGTTCGAGCTGGATCTGGTAGTCCCACTCGTGGTAATGCACCGGATCGGCCACCGGTTCCTTGCCCTCCAGCTCGTTGATGGTCTTGCCCTCCTGATCGAGCCAGAACTCTGTGGGCAACACCCAGATCTCCTGGGCGTCGTCTCCGGCGAACTCGACGTCCACCTCGTTGACCATCTCCATGACGTTGACCTTCTTACGCACCTGCTTGGGCGCCCAGGTCGCCTCCAGGGCCTCTTCCTCGCTGTATTCCTCCAACTCCCACACACAGCGGTTGTCGTCGCGATAGATCGCCCGCAGTCCGTCGCTGCGCGGGTTGTATTCGGGCAGCGAAATCTGGCCGAGCGCGTGTGCCAGCTCCACGCCGATGTTCCAGCTCAGCTGATTGCTGCTGAGGTCGGTCTCGGCGCGGAACAGTTCGACCCCCTTGCGCACCCAGGGGTGTGAATCGACATCGTCCAGGGCGAGCAGGGCGCGCGCCAGGCGGTTGATGAGGTCGCCCACGGTTTTCGGCTCGCCATAGTCGGGTTGCGGGTGCAAGGCGAGCCAGGCGGCGCGCATGTTGGGAAACTGCCGGCAGGCGAGCGCCTCCACGCGGGCATCCTCGATCACCTCGATGATGGCCATTTGCGTGGGGTTGAGCGCCTGCATGGACAACCGCTGGCGGGTGAAGACCAGATGGGCGGCGCAGTGGTTGGCCGCCGCGCGGTAGATCTCCAAGCCTGGGATCACCGCCTCTGGCGGCGTGGCCTCGCCGAAGGGGCGATAGTCGTCATAGGCGTCGGCGATGTGGATGACGTAGCGCTCGATATAGGGTTTCAGTCCTTCGCGGGTCTCATAGTCGCCAGCGGTGGGGCGCAGGAAGAAGTCGCGCCCCCACATGGCGCGCAAATAGATGTTGAGCCGGCGCTGCACATCGACGAACAGGGTGCCCTTGCGCTCGGACTGGAGTACCGACAGGGCATCCGGGCTTTGCAGCGAAAAATAGCGCACCTGGCCCTCGAAGTCGGTCTTGTAGGCCTGCGCTCCCCACTGCACCCAGCGACGCAGCCCTCCCAGGGTGAGCTGGGTGAGCAGTCGGTCGAGGTTCTCCAGCATGGGCCTGAGGCCCCGTGGGGCCTGTGCCAGCAGGATCGACAGGACGTTGAGATAGTTGCGAAAGAGATCGGGGTCACCCAGGCGCTCGGCGGCAAGCGGGGCCGTGGCCGCGATCAGGGTCAGAACCTGGCCCGAGGTCTTCGAGGCCATGGACAGCAGGAAGTTGACCAGGTCGGGCAGCACGTCCTCCCCAATCGCCCGCGCCACTTCCGGCATGGTCTGCAGGTAGGTGACCACCAGCTCCTCCCCGCGGCCCAGGTGGTGCAGCGCAACCGCCCCCTTGAGGTAGTTGTCCAGGCCACGCGAGGAAAAGGCGCGCGCCGCTTCGTTCCAGGCCGCGCGCAGCACCTCCTGGGCACCGTGCGGCAGGTCGGCGGTGAGTTCCTGATAATCCTCGAGTTTGATGGCCATCAGCGGTGCGTAGACAGAGGATGGACAACAGCCCCTGACGGACGGTGAGCTGCGAAGCGCAGATTGCCGTTCGTGAGCATGTCAAGGGACTTCGCCCGAAGTCGGCTCAAAAGTAGGTGGTCACCGCCGAGTCCAGCGCGTCGCGCATGTCGGGGTCGTCGGTGATCGGTCGCACCAATGCCACGCGGCAGGCCGCCAGCGGTGCAACACCCTTGGCGATCAAGCTGCCGGCGTAGATCAGCATGCGCGTGGAGATGCCTTCGTCCAGGCCGTGCCCTTTCAGGTTGCGCGCCCGCTCGCCGATGTGCACGAGCTTCTTGGCCGTCTCCAGGTCCACGCCGGATTCGTGGGCGACGATCTCGGCCTCGATCTCGAACGCTGGGTAGTTGAAGTCGAGGGCACCGAAACGCTGCTTGGTGGACTGCTTCAGGTCCTTCATCAGCGACTGATAGCCCGGGTTGTAGGAGATGACGAGCTGAAAGTCCGGATGTGCCTCTACGACTTCGCCCTTCTTCTCCAGCGGTAACATGCGCCGCGCGTCGGTGAGGGGATGGATCACCACGGTGGTGTCCTGGCGCGCCTCCACCACCTCGTCGAGGTAGCAAATGGCACCATAGCGGGCGGCCAGCGTGAGTGGCCCATCCTGCCAACGCGTGCCCTGGGCGTCGAGTAGAAAACGCCCCACGAGGTCACTTGCGGTCATATCCTCGTTGCAGGCCACGGTGATCAGCGGCTTGCCGAGCCGCCAGGCCATATATTCGACGAATCGGGTCTTGCCGCAGCCGGTAGGCCCCTTGAGCATGATGGGCATGCGTACCGAATAGGCCGCTTCGTAGAGCTGCACCTCGTCCGCCACGGGACGGTAGTAGGGCTCGGTCTTGACCCGGTAC
>CALAMX010000068.1 GCA_937925755.1 uncultured Burkholderiales bacterium | reverse complement strand
ACACGTTTCCAGACGGAAGCGCTTTTGCACATAGAACGAGACACTACCAAACTTCGTGCGGGCCAGAGGCCCGCGTACCCAGGGATTTCGACTCCTATCCCCGCCAGACGCCTTCCCTTCTGGGTGCGCGGGCCTCTGGCCCGCACCCATCGGCTTCAGCCCTCAGCCGGCTGTGTTTCTCCCTGGGTGCGCGGGCCTCTGGCCCGCACCCATCGATTTCCACCATTTCTATCGCTGAGCACGCCATCGGAGGCGGGGCTGAACCCGTGCAGGGTCTTCCCTGTTCTGCGCGAAAGAGGGTCAGCGAAAATTGCAGCCCAAAGGGCAGTAGCCCGAATGCGCGACACGCAGACTCGAGGCCCGCACAAAGGCGCGTGTTTCACTGCGTGCTCGACACCCTCCGGCTTGCTCCGGGAAGCGCTGCAGAAAGCCGCGAGCGGAGTTGAACGCCGTGCGACGAGAGCTTAGGACCGTGACTTGACAGGAGGTCAGCCTTGGGGCCTAAACGCAGTTTCGGCAGAGGCTAACCTGCCATGAGGCAGGTTAGGCGAGGCGAAGCCGAGCGGCCGAAGCCCACACCGCACAGTGAAACCGAGCGCTCACGTGGTGAGTTTGCTAGGCTTTCGAGCAGACCTATTCGAGACGTATGCAGACGATGATCAAACCCGCCACACGAGCAGCTTACTTGGTCGTGGGCATCAATCAAGCAGAGCTGGAACTGTCGAGTGAGGTGGTGGTGAAGGGCGGGATCGAACCGCCGACCTACGGGTTATGAATCCGTCGCTCTAACCGACTGAGCTACTTCACCGACCGGACACCGCAGCTAAACGCGGTGTTAGGAACGAAAATCAAGCATTAGATTGTCTCCACCGGTAGTGTACCTGTCAATAGTAGTATCCTGAAGACGAGGCGATCGGGATGCGATTGATCATACTAGCGGTCGGCGACAGGATCCCCGCCTGGGCCGAGGCGGCCTGTGGTGAATATGCGCGCCGCATGACGCGTGAGGCGAGACTACAGATTGTGCCCATCAGGCCGGAGAAGCGGGTTGGTCTCACCGCAGCGCAGGTCCGGTCGGCTGAGGCCGAACGTTTGCTGGCGCGTTGTCCGCCAGGGACGCTACGCGTGGCACTGGACGAGCGCGGCCGGCAGGTGGATACACGCGAGCTGACGGATCTGCTCGCTGGTTGGATGCAGGCGGGGCGAGACGTGGCGTTCTTCATCGGCGGGGCGGACGGACTCGATGCGGGGTTGCTGGCGCAGGCGGACTTGAGACTGGCGCTCTCCCGCTTGACCTTGCCGCATGCCCTCGCGCGAGTGTTGCTCACGGAGCAGCTCTACCGGGCGGCGAGCCTCATTGCCGGCCACCCCTATCACCGTGGTTAGAGCCCTGCCGCCTGCCGATCGGCATGGTAGCTGGAGCGCACCAGCGGGCCGCTCGCCACGTGCCTGAAGCCCAAGTCGTAGGCGAGGCGCTCGAACTCGGCGAACTGCTCGGGCGCGACATAGCGCATCACCGGCAGGTGGTGGCGGGAGGGTTGCAAGTACTGACCTATGGTGAGCATGTCCACGTCGTGCGCGCGCAAGTCGCGCAAAACCGCCTCCACCTCGGCATCGGTCTCGCCCAGACCCAACATGATGCCGGACTTGGTGGGCACATGGGGGAGACGCCGTTTGAACTCGGCAAGAAGCTTGAGGGAGTGGGCGTAGTCGGCCCCTGGCCGACACGCTTTGTACAGGCGCGGCACGGTCTCCAGGTTGTGGTTCATCACGTCCGGCGGGGTCGCGGTGAGGGCGTCCAAGGCGATGTCCGGGCGGCCGCGGAAGTCGGGGGTCAGGATCTCGACGCGGGTGTTGGGCGTGCACTCGCGCAGGGCACGGATGCAAGCGGCGAAATGGGCGGCGCCGCCGTCGCGCAGGTCGTCGCGGTCGACCGAGGTGATGACCACGTAATGAAGCCCCATCGCTGCTATTGTCTCGGCCAATCGGCGTGGCTCCTGGGGATCCGGCGGCAGCGGTCGGCCGTGACCGACATCGCAGAACGGGCAGCGACGCGTGCAGAGGTCACCCAGGATCATGAAGGTCGCCGTACCCTTGTGGAAGCATTCGCCCAGGTTGGGACATGAGGCCTCCTCGCAGACGGTGTGCAACCCTGCTGTGCGCAAAAGGGACTTGAGCCGTCGGATCTCAGGGGTTGCATGCGCCTGCACCCGGATCCAGGCCGGCAAGCGCTGGCGCGGTTGCGGCTCGATCTTCACCGGGATGCGCGCCACCTTGGCAGCGCCTTTGTGTAGGATCGGGTCAGCCATCATTCGTAGGCCGGTTAAAATTATCATTGTACCTCTTGATCCCAGCGCTGCCGCCCGATACCTTTTGCGGCCACGCGCGATCCTGACACGCGAGTAGACGGCATGCTCTTCACCCCGCAAAGCTTCCGCGCCTGGCCCCAGAAGAAGGTGACCCTGCTGGGCATGTCCGGCGTGGGCAAGACCCATCTGTCCAGGTTGTTGCGTCGCCACGACTGGTTTCATTACTCTGGCGACTACCGCATCGGCACACGCTACTTGTATGAGGCCATCCTCGATCTGGTCAAGCTCCAGGCCATGCAGGTGCCTTTCTTGCGCGAGCTTTTGCGGCGTGACTGGATCGACATCCGTAATAACATCAAGATCGACGACCTGGGGCCGGTACTCGCCTTCGTCGGCAAGCTCGGCGACCCCGAGTTGGGTGGGTTGGACCTCGAGGAGTTCAGCCGCCGCCAGGCCCTCTACCGCGAGGCGGAGATCAAGGCCATGCGTGACGTGCCGGAGTTCGTGCGCAAGGCCCAGACGATCTATGGCTATGAACACTTCGTCAACGACGTGGGGGGGAGTCTCTGCGAGCTCGAGGATGATGCGGTCATCGAGCTTTTGGCCAGCCACACCCTCATCCTCTACATCCAAGTGACCACGCGTGAAGAGGAGGCGGAGCTCATCCGTCGGGCGCAGTCCGATCCCAAGCCGCTGTATTACCGCCCCGCTTTCCTGGCCGAGCACCTGCCAGTATTCATGGCCGAGCGTGGTTACGAGTACGTGGCTGAGATCCCGCCGGACGAATTCACGCGTTGGGTCTTCCCGCGCCTGTTCCACTCACGGGTTCCACGCTACGAGGCGATCGCCGGCCCGTATGGCTACACGGTCACCTCGCACGAGGTGGCGCAGGTGCGTGACGAGACCGACTTTCTCGAGCTGGTGGAGACCGCCATCGCCCGCAAGGGGGTGTGACATGCCATTGGTCGCGCACAACGATTTGCCCACCTTCGAACGCCTGCATCAAGAGGGGCTGACCGTGCTCTCGGTCGACCGGGCCAGGCACCAGGAGATCCGCGAGCTGCATATCGGGCTGCTCAACATGATGCCGGACGCCGCCCTGGAGGCGACCGAACGGCAGTTTTTCCGGCTCGTGGGCGAGAGTAACCCCATTGCCCAGTTCTATGTCCACCCCTTCACCCTCGACAGCCTGCCGCGCGGTGCCAAGGGCCGCGCCCACATCGAGCGCTACTACGAACCGTTCGAGAAGATCCGCGCCGAGGGTCTGGACGCCTTGATCATCACGGGCGCCAACGTCACCCATACGGACTTGGCACAGGAGCCCTTCTGGCAGCCACTGATCGAGGTGATCGACTGGGCGATGGAGAATGTGACCTCCACGCTGTGCTCCTGTCTCGCGACGCACGCGGTGATGCAGTTCCGCTACGGTCAGACACGGGTGAAGCAGCCGGCCAAGATCTGGGGGGTGTTCCCCCACCGCGTCGTGGAGAAGCGTCACCCGTTGGTCGCTGATGTGAACACCTGTTTCGACGTGCCACACTCGCGCTGGAACGACATCTCGCGGGCCCAGTTCGAGGCGGCGGGGCTGCACGTCTTGGTGGAAAGCGATACAGCCGGTGTGCACCTGGCGGTGAGCCCGGACGGG
>CALAMX010000067.1 GCA_937925755.1 uncultured Burkholderiales bacterium | reverse complement strand
GGATGGTGGAGCGCTTCAACGGCCGTATCGAAGAGGTGCTGCGCAGCCATCACTTCCTCAGTGGCCACGACCTGGAGCAAACCCTTTTGCGATACGCTTGGCTCTACAACCATCATCTGCCCCAGGCTGCCCTCAATGCCCGCACGCCCATGCAGGCCATGAAAGAATGGTATCAGCGAAGACCGGACTTGTTCCAGAAGCGACCATACAATCATACGGGACATGACACATAAGAAATCAACCAATTACCTGACCGACATATTTGCACAACTTGACGCACACAACTGCCCGACATCGGTGCATGTGACGCGGCCAGGGGCTACGTTGGCATAACTTCGTGGTCCCTCCGCGAGAACGCCACCCTGCCGCAGGGCGCGCCAGAGGTTTGCGCCTCTAAAACCCGCCATTTCTGCCAGCAGGCAGTCAGTCGGGCCGCAGACGCCAGCACGACCGGCGCGGGAGGGTCCTGGCGGCAGTCGGGGACAGCAGAGCAGTCATCTGATCGCTTTTAGTTGCAAAGGCGGCAACCGGACCATGGTAGGGATGAACGCCGCGAGGACGGCCCCGGAAAGATGGGGGTGACTCATAGGACCCCATATGACTTTGGCGACCGCAGCGACATGCCGCTTGCGCACGGTATGGGAAACCCGCTGCAATGGGTATGATTCGGATCAGGTGATTTGGTCGCCGCGCTTCACAGGGCGCATTCCAATCCTTGTCGCCCTAGCAGACGGATGCGGCGTATGTCCTGGCCGATGTCGCGCTCGATGCGGCCGGTCTTTTCGAGCTGGGCCAGTACCCGGTAAAGGGTTTCCGGCTCCAGGGCCAGTTCTGTCGCCAAGTTCTGCTGAGTGCCGGCCAGCACACACCAGCCATCCGGCCCGGCCTCGCAGGTCAGATAGTGCAGCACCCGGTCGGAGGCGCTCTTCAGGCGCAGACGTTCCACCCGCGAACACTGACGGCGCAGGTTGACCGCCAGGGTTCGGGTAAAGGCGAGCGCCGCCTCCGGATGACTGGCGAGCGCATCGCGAAAGGCCTGCACCGGCCAGGACAGCACCTGGCAAACCGTCATCGCCCTTGCCTCGCATGTGTAGGTGGGTAGAAACAGACTGGCCTCGGCAAAGAACTCCCCGGTGCGGGCGGTCAGCATCACTGCCTCGGCGCCGTTGGGCATGTAGCGGATGGCGGCCAACTCACCAGAGAGCACGAAGTAAAACCGACTCACCGCCTGCCCGAGGTGGAACAGAGACGCACCTTTGCTCAAGGCATGGACCTCGGTCAGGGGGCCAAGCCCTGCAGGCAGCCAGGCGGGGGATACCGACATCGACGGGGGGCGCGGCAGATTTTGTGTCATCTCTGAATACCCATTACGAAACCTCGGTTGCATGCGGCCGAAGTCTATGTTTTTATCAGAAATTTCATCGACCAATGACTGAATCGACGGGGTTTCGACAGGGCTTCAACTCGGATTGTCCATAAGGGAAGCACTGCATAACTGGCCGCGCGGGCGCTCGGCTCAAAGCGCGGTGTTGGCTCCGGCCGCTCGGCTTCGCCTCGCATAACTTTGGCTAAAGCCGAAGTTAGCCTACGCCGAAACTTCGTTGTGGCTTCGGCCGCCCTGGTGGCAGAATAGCGTCTGTATAGTAGCGGTAACATGTGTGTAGGCTTGAGCTGGCGGCCTTTGCAGCGATGCGTTGCGGGGCGACCCAACGAATACGGCTGATTACGATCATATGCCCGGGATGTCAGTTCGGCTATAGTGCGCGGCTGCCAAGACAAATGAGGACTCCATGATGGCCCTCCGTACCTTCGTCTTACCTATCCTGCTATGGCTACTTAGCCTGTCCACCGCTGTCCTTGCCGACCGATCCTTCCTGGTGGATGCCGATTGGCTGGCCGCCGAGAAGGCGCAAAACCCAAAACTCGTGATCTTGGAGGTGCGCTACCACCCGCACCGCTACCACACCGTAGGCCACATCCCAGGCGCCATCCAGGTGCAGCGCTTCAAAGACTTGGGTGACAACGATGGGCGCTCCATCATGCTGTTTCCATCGAAAGACAAATTCGAGGCGACCCTGCGCGCCTGGGGCATAGACGACGACTCCACCCTGGTGCTCTACGACGACTCTCGCACGGCCCTGACCGCCCGGCTGTACTACCTGCTCGAACTCTACGGTTTCGACATGAGCCGTGTGAAGATCCTGGACGGGGGCGCCCAGGAGTGGGCCGCGTTCAATGAACTAACCCAGGCGCCGACGCCGGCGCCGAAACGCGGCAACGTCAGACTCAAACCTGCCAATCCCCAGTTGTACGTGGAGTGGCCCCAGGTCTACGACGACGTGGTCTCGCGCCGCGACCCCAGCGTAGTGCTCGTGGATGCCCGTCCCCATGATATGTACACCGGCAAGGTCATCCGCCATGCCGTGCAAGGTGGCCATATCCCCGGTGCCATCAACGTGGTGAGTTTGGATGGCACCGATCCCCAGACGCAAAAGTGGCTTGGGGTCGAAGAGCTTGCCGCCTTATACAAAGATGTGCCGCGCGACAAGACGGTCTATCTCTATTGTCACGATGGCTTCCGCATGAGCCTGGGTTGGTTGCAGCTAAAGTCCTTGGGCTACAAGGATGTGCGCGTGCTCAACGGTGGCTGGGGCATCTGGGACAGGGCCTTCACGCTCCCCGTGGTGGTGGGTGAGACACCCTACGACGAGGAATTCTCGCTTTGAGGCGGTAAACGTCTGCATGACCGGCAACGCCTGCCGGCCGGCCATGGGAGTCGGTCGGCTATGGATCAACCCCCGGTCATGTTCATGAAACGGATGAGCTTCTCCGGCTGTTCGTTGAAATCATGCCGCTCAGGCTTGAGCGCCATCGCCCGCCCGATGGCCGCAGCCAACTCCTCGTCGCTGGCGCCGCTGCGCAGTAGGCTGCGGAAATCGACCCGATCCTCCTGACCTAGGCACAGATGTAACTGTCCATCCACCGTCAGCCGCACGCGGTTGCAGGTGGCGCAGAAGTGTTGCGACAGCGGGGTGATGAAGCCCACGGTGAAGCGGCCGTCGGACGTGCCCAAATAGCGCGCCGGACCGCCACCAGGCAGCACCGTGTCCACGAGATCGAAGTGCGCCTGCAGACGCTGTCGAATGGGCTGCAGATCGACATAACCCATTCTGCGAGCGGTGTCGCCCATGGGCATGAGCTCGATCAGACGCAGGACATAGCCCTTGTCCATACAAAACGCCACCATGTCGTCGACCTCGTCGACGTTGTCGCGCATGACCACCATGTTGATCTTGATCGGCGCGAACCCGACGACACTTGCCGCCTGCAGGCCAGCCAGCACCTCGTCGAGCACCGGCCGGCCATTGATTCTGGCCACGGTCTCGGGGCGCAGGGAATCCAGGCTGACATTGAGCCGGGTGACGCCAGCGTCTTTGAGCTTTTGCGCCATCTTCGCAAGCTGCGTGGCGTTGGTGGACAAGGATACGTCCTCTATGCCGGGCAAGGCGGCGATGCGCCGCACCAGGTCATCGACGTGCCGGCGCAGCAGCGGCTCGCCGCCGGTCAAACGCACGCGCTTGAGTCCCAGTCGGGCGAAAACCGCGAGCAAGCGTTCCACCTCGTCGAAGGTCAGCCAATGCGCAGGCTCCTCGAAGCCTTTGAACCCCTCGGGGATGCAGTAGGCACAGCGCAGGTCGCAGCGGTCGGTGACGGAAAGCCGCAGATACTCGATGCGACGGCCATATCGATCGATCAGAGACGTCACGGTCATAGGGGCGGTCCTGTTATGCAGGTAGGGTCTTTATAACAAAACGCACGCTCGGCGTGTGCTCGGCAGCACAAACTCTTTGATCATCGTCAATTGCATTGGTCATCCGGGGTAGGACGATCAAACCGATCAATGCAGTCAGATAACCGATGGCAACCAGCAGTACTGTGACCAAAGCCCAAATTGCCATCGCCATTGGATTCTGGGTGAAGGCGACCACGGCGAACAGGGCGCCGACGCCAAAGAAAGCGATCACGACCGGCAAATGATTGGGGTTATTGAGCAGATTGCTGGCAAATGAGAAGCTGCCCTCTCGATGGGGAAAAACGCCCTTTTGATAGGCAAAACCATCAGTCCTCGATGTCATGGCCACAATGATTGCAGTGATCCGCGCCCAGAGACTCGCCAACATGGCCCATGTGATCACTATTAGACCCATCATCCAGCCGTTGGCGAAAAGGAGTCGAAAGGGTTGTATCAGGTCGACCAGAGGCTCTCCCCGCTCGCGGACGCGGGATATGGCGTAGAAAAAGGTCGCCAGGATAGGGGCCACCAGGAGAAAGCCGGAGGTGAAAGTCAAGGCCCAGTGATAGTCGCTCCAGCCCAGATTCACGAGCAGCCAGCCCAAGCCGGCGAAGACCAGGCCGTAGAACAGAAGGACGTGCCAGGCGGCGGCAAGGTCCGCCCAACCGAGACTCGCCCAAGACAGGCCACTGGTGTGACACTGCGGATGGTGGGTAAGGGGGTGGAGGGGTGTTCCATTTGCGCTGGGTCAAGAACATCGTCTCACTCCTTTGTAAGAGATCCCGGTCTATTCCTGGGTTTCAGCCGGCGTCGTCTTCTGTGTGAGCGTTCATCATGCTGGACAACGCTTTGTGTAGTCCATCAAAGCAAGGGATTAAACGGCGTCAGCAAGCGCCATATCCTGCTGTATCAAAAAAGGCCGGCCGGGAAACGGCCCCCGTGCCGGCCTAAGGAGGACATCACAGGACAGTCATCAAGCCTTGTAATGGCGTGACTTGAAGCTCACCGTGGCCTTGTAGGTACCGCTGGCGACCTTGCGGATGTTGGCCCAGGTGTGCTTGTAGTCGGGCACCACGTTGCGGTCCACGGCCTCCGTGGTCACATCGCCCTGGATGCCATTGAAGTGGCCGAACTGCATGAACACCTGGCCACGCTTGGCCTCCGGCACGATGTAGGCCATGCCATACGTGGAACCATAGTCGTTGTAGAGCTCGACGATGTCACCGCTGGCGATCCCCAGGTCGCGGGCGTCCTCCGGGTTGATCTCCACTGGGGCCATGGGCCAGCGCTCGCGCATGTTGGGGTTGTAGTAATCGTGGTACATCGACTGCCAGGCCTCGTTGACGCGGCCACTGTTGATCCAGAAACGGTACTTGGCGCGTTGTGCCTCCACCGGTTTGAAGAAGCCCTTCCAGGGCGAGGGCTTGAAATGGGCCAAGCCGTCGGGGGTGTCGAATTTCTCGGTGTAAAGTATTTCCGTACCGATTAGCTTGCCGTTCTTCACCTCCTTGATCGGAAGTTGCACACCGTTGTTGCCGGCCTTGCGCAGCAGTTCATAGGTGGCCAGATGCCCGGTGTCGCCGCCCTGGCTGTGGATCACACCCCCGACGTCGTCCTTGCCCATGAGGCGGAAGCCATCGTTGAAGGCATCCTCCTCGGTCTTCCAGTTGAAGCCCTTGAAGCGGGCTGCCATCTTGGCGTTGCCTTCCTTCTCGTACATCGCCTTGAGGGTGTTGGCGATGTCCGCGGCGATCAGGCAGTCGGGCTTGGCGGTACCAGGCGGGTCCATGAAGCGCTCCGACAGACGCAAACGCCGCTCGCCGTTCATGGAGGTGAGGTTCATCTCGCCCGGATGTACCGCGGGCAGCATCAGGTGGGCCGCATCTTCCATGATGTGCGGATAGAGGTTGATGCTGGTGACGAACAGCCCGCCCTTGTTGGCGATGGCGTCGTAGATGGCAGCGACGAGCTGCTCGGTCGTGGCACCACGCGCCTTGCGCATGGCCTCTTTGACGATTTCCGAGCGGCGCAGCACGGCATTGCGGAAGTTCTCCGCGTTGCAGGTGGTCTGGAAGGTGGACACACCCCAGAAAGTGAGGGTCTGACCCTTGCCGGCGATGATCTCCTGGTCGAGGTAGATCTTCTCGCCGGTGGGGTGCGGCGGACGGGCATAACCTTCCTGGTGGCCGCCCATGCGCACGCAACCAGTACCCCGGCGACCGCCCACGTTGTGCGTGGCGATGACTAGATCGAGCAGACTCGATTGGATGGCATAGTTGTCGTTGCCCCAGATGATGCCCTTTTCATAGCCGTGCATGGTGCGCTTGAGCTTGCCGCCGGCCTTGGGCTTGTACGCCCACTCTGCCGCCTGCTTGAGCTTCTCCACCGACACGCCGGTGATCTTGCTGCACTCCTCCAGGCTCATGCGGTTGGCTTTGACCGCCTCGTCGAAGCCCTTGGTGCGTTTGGCGATGAAGTCGCGGTCGATCCAACCTTGGTCCACTACATAGGTGAACAGACCGTTGAACAGGGCCACGTCGGTGCCCGGCTCGATGTCCAGGTGCAACACACGGTCTGGGGCCACGCTCTCACAGATGGAAATGGACGCGGTCTTACGCGGGTCGACGAAGATCACACGCCCCTCGCCCACCTCCTCGCCAGGGAACCACTCCTTCTTCTTGTCAATGGTGGTGCCCTGCACGTTGGGCAGCCAGTGCATGAGGAAGTAGTTGGTCTGTGTCTCGTAAGGGTTTACGCCGATGGCCATGATGCAGTCGGCCACTTCCGCATCCTCGTAGGAGTTGTTCAACTCCATGATGCCCATCTCACGCGTGGCGTGGCACTCGGAGTTGTAGGCCTGGCGGTTGTGGATGCGGGTCATGGGCGCCTGCAGGGCAGTAAACACCAATTTACCGGTACCCCAGGTGTTCTCGAAACCACCGCCGGCTCCACCATGGTCGAACAGGACGAAGCCCAGTTCACGCGGTCCTTTGTTGTCGAGCACCTTTTTCGTCACACCCGCGTAGATCGCCAGCGCCTGATTCCAATCGGTGTCCAGCCACTGGTCGCCAGTATGGATACGCGGGTGCTTCAGGCGCGATTCCATCTGGATGTAGCTCGCCATGTGCAGACCACGCACGGACCCACCACCCTGGTTCACTACGCATTCCTTGTCCGGGACGATGAGGATGTTGTAGCGCCGGCCGTGTTTGTCGGTTATCACGGTCTGCTGGGTAGGAGACAGAATGGTTGAGTACGGGGGTAGCTGTTTACGGAAGTCGAGACCCAGGGCGTTTTGATGTGGCGCCTTGCCGCCTTCCTTGTTTTCGGGCCACTTGTACACGTGGTAGCCGCAACCCACGATACAGAAGTGGCACGTCATGTTGGTCTTTTGCGCATTGACCGGGGGGAGGATGATGCGATCGTTTGCCATGTTGTCTCTCCTCCTTACAGCACGTTGGCCTGGCGGCCGTAGATCAGGCCGTTGACGGCCACAGCAGTGATCATGTCAGTCTTGGCGTCATATTCCAGGACGATCTGGGGCAGCTTGCTCGGCGCCTGACCGCAGACCATCTGGCCAGCCTTCTCGGCATCGAAGATGGAATAGTGACAAGGACATTTGAAACAGCGGTCGTTGGCATCATAGACCGTGGGACAGCCTTGGTGGGTACACAGGATGCTGTAAGCGACGATATCGTTGTCCGGGCCAACACCGCCGGGAACCGGGGTGCCCATCTTCACCGCCTGGCAGGGGCTGGCGGCGTCCGGATAGTTGAAGGACACGGGCTGGTTGACCTTCATGGTCTTGACCCGGGCGATGGTCTTGGGCTTGTACGGCAAGGTGGCAGAGGTATCCACCGCCGCCTCTGCCGTGGCTGGGGCCAAACCCACCACGGCCGCACCAGCACCAGCAGTAATGGCCCCGCCCATTTTGAAGAATTCCCGCCGGGCAGGTTGGGCGGGTCGATTGCTATCCTGTGTCATATAAGAGTCTCCTAAGTCGTCACGCGCAAAGACGCGCTCCGGCTAATAAGCAAGACCCGTGCCAAATAATAATACTTTGATCATTCGAAGGGTTGAAACGATCGTTACTACCTTTTGGTAACAGTCTTGACCAAGAGCAAGACGTTGCTATTACCGAATAGTAACGGCGGCGCGCAGCCACACTCTGTCCCTCGACCGTTCGACCCCAGTTTCTCGGCTCTAGCTTGTGAGTTCAGAGACTCGGCACGCATTTTCTTGGCGTGCTGATGCGGGCATGGTATTGCCCCATAGGATCGTCGCAGCCATCGACCACGCCTCGATGGTGGCGGTGGACTGTTGCGTGGGCGAGGCGGCGAGACAGCCTGCCATGGGCGCGAACGGACAAAAAGACGCGGCATGGTTCGCCAGGCAGACGGGCAAACTCGTTACGCGTCTAGGCCTCGGCCGCTCGGCTTCGCCTCGCTCAAGGAAGCTCTGCAGAACCTCGCTCGCAGCTTTCCTTTAGGGAAGCTCTGCATAACCCGGCGAGCGGGATGCAGCACAAGGCGCCCGGAGCACAGGATGCGAGACATATCATATAGATAGGCGAGCATCCGAAAACGTAGTTTCGGCGTAGGCTAACCTGCCGTCAGGCAGGTTAAGCGAGCGAGAGCGAGCGG
Organism: uncultured Burkholderiales bacterium; assembly: GCA_937925755.1. Classification (GTDB taxonomy): domain Bacteria; phylum Pseudomonadota; class Gammaproteobacteria; order Burkholderiales; family Thiobacillaceae; genus JANWZL01. Next base: position 1,983 of record CALAMX010000067.1, on the reverse strand, counting down.
CCGGAGCCACAACGTAGTTTCGGCGTAGGCTAACCTGCCGTCAGGCAGGTTAAGCGAGCGAAAGCGAGCGGCCGGAGCCAACACCGCTCTTTGAGCCGAGCGCCCGCGCAGCCAGTTATGCAGAGTTTGCTTAGCGATTCCCTGACAGAAGCCAAAGCTGCCTCATTGATGCCTACGCAACCACCGCCAGCCCAACCATGGGGCTAATACCAAAGCCAGGATGGCGGCGGCCAACAGCAACCACTCCAGCGCCGCGGCAAAGCCCCGTGCCCCTTGTCGTTCCGCCAGATGACGCGCCAAGACGTTGCCCTCCGACAGGCTCAGCGGGGCACCGTTGAGCCAACGCATGCGAGCGATGACTGCCTGCCAGCCGAGCCAGGTGTGGCGGTAGGGCGCGAGTTGCTCGGGGGCGTGGCATAGTCCGCAACGGGCCTCGAACAAACGCTCGGGATAGGGACGCCGGGCGGCCTCTGCTGCAATACGTGCTTGCTCGGCGCGCCACTCGGCTTGGCGAAGCCGCTCGCGCTCGGCTTCCGCGGCCTGCTCGGCTTGAATGCGAGCGCGCACGGACTCACGCGAGCGCGTATCCAGCACGCCGTCAGGCACATATGCATCGCCTTCCATCTCGGCCCAGGCAGGTAGGGCGATGCCAAGCAGCAGTATATGCGCCCACTGGCTTTTCATGCCGAACGCAGCAGGTGTTTGGGCGGCTGCGGCGGGATCATGGGGTGTAGCCCTCGTTCGGCATCACGTTCGGCGGGTAGCTTGGTGAGATGGTCTGCGCTCACCCCCTGGGCGAGAAGCTGCTCGCGCAGCGTCGCGATCTCCTCGGCAGTCGGCATGCGGCCGGCATATTTCTGACGGAGTCGTTCGATTTCGCTGGGCTCGGGTGATGACCCCGGTTTATTTACCAAGCGGGCTTCCTGTTGCGCGGCCGTCACCAGAATCTCTGCCAGTGCAAGCCAGGGATTTTTCTCCGGGGGGCATAACGCCGTGGCCTGCGCCAGGTCGCGTTGTAACAGGGGAGCCCACCGAGACACGAAGGTAGAGATGAATTCGTGCGCAGACAACGGGAGGGTCTGCCCCGCTGCCTGGGCAGCAAAGAGCCAAGCGACGAACTCGAGCTGTACGGCCGCATGGTCCGACAAGTCAGCGAGGGAGTCGCTTTTTTCTAAACCGCAGGCCCGATAACATTCCGTCAAACGGCGCACGCTGTCGCCGTGCAGTGTGCCGTCGAAGTACACACCCATGTTGATCGGTGGGTGTGCCACGCCGGGTACCAGGAACAGCCGGCTGTAGAGCACCAACAAATCTTCCGGTTCGTCCCAGGCCGACAGGGCGTTGCGCAGACGGGCGATGGATGCCGCCACGGGGTAGTCCAAAGCCTGCGCAAGCTCGGCCAGGTCGTCGGCGAGGACTGTACGCAAGGCCTCTTGGCTCTGCGCCGTGGCCGGCGTAAGAAAGGCTCGCGCCAGACACAGCCAGAACTCGGCCTTGTGCGCATCGATGTCAGGCGCGGCAGCGTTTGCTTCGTTCATAGGGACTCCGTAAAAAAAGCGGCGGGATTGCCTCCCGCCGCCCCACCTCAACTGCCCTGCTCGCAGGAGGAAAGCCGGAATTGTTTTTCGCCCCAGGCGTTGACGGTGTTGGCCAGGAAGATGGCCATGAGCAGCAGCGCCCATTCCGTGGCAGAGGGGCTGTAGGACAACAGCGCCGGTGCCCAGGCACCTTTGAACAGCGGTACGAGCTGTCCGCCGAGGATGTAGTCGTAACGCGAGATGAACAGCGAGATCATCACCAGCAGAGCTGCCAGGGTCTGCATCTTGGCGTTCGTGCGCGTGGTGCCGAGCAGCATCAGCACGAGGGGGAGCAATAGGCCGATCCACAGTTCGACGTGGAACAACGGTGTGGACACCAAGTGATGCCAGACCTGCATCCCCTCCGCATTGCTGTAGAGGCCGATGAGGGCACGCGCCGAGACGA
>CALAMX010000066.1 GCA_937925755.1 uncultured Burkholderiales bacterium | reverse complement strand
TCCCTGGCGGTTGAAGCCGAAGCGAGCCTCGATACGGAACTGGCGATAGAGCGACAGGGGCATCTCTGCCACGGACAGCAAGGCGGCCAGGGACAATAGCAGCAGCGTGCCCTGTAGCAGTGGGACTTGCGTCCAGCTTACTGTCCGCTCATGTAGCCATTGCAGCCCTCCGCCAAGGGTAAAAAGCCACAGGAGCCCCGCCTCTAGCGTGAGGTGGACGATGGACAACTGCGTCTTGACCAAGGTGTAGTCGGCCGCCCGCTGGTGTTGTTCCAGCGAGATGCTGTCCGCGAAAACCGCGGGGACGGCGCCGCGGTTGCGCCACACATGCCGCATTTGGCGCAATGCCAGCCACAGGCGCAACCCGAAGGTCAGAAAGAAGGCGGCGACGAAGACAGCGCTAAACGGCGGCATGAGCCCCTCAAAATCCTCTTTTATATCATGGTATTAGGTCCGCCATAGGACGACCTTAACCCATTATGCCACAATAGCGAGGTACGCTCTTGAGGAGACCCAATGCCGCAATGTGACACCCATCTGGTCTGGCTCGATATGGAAATGACCGGGCTCGACCCGGACACCAACCGCATTTTGGAAGTCGCTTTGGTGGTCACCGACAAGAATCTGGAGATCGTGGAGGAGGGGCCGGTGCTGGTCGTGCATCAGCCCGACATTGTGCTCGACGCCATGGATAACTGGAACAAGGCTACCCACGGCAAGTCCGGCCTGATCGACAAGGTGCGTGCCTCGCGCCTGACCGAGGCCGAGGTCGAGGCGCAGATGCTGGCGTTCATGCAGAAGCACGTGCCCCGCCGCACCTCACCCATGTGCGGCAACTCCATCTGTCAGGACCGACGTTTCCTAGCGCGCTACATGCCTAGGCTAGAGGAGTATTTCCACTACCGCAATCTGGATGTCTCCACCTTGAAAGAACTCGCCGCGCGCTGGCGGCCCGCGCTCAAAGACGGCTTCCAGAAGGAGAACAAGCACACGGCGCTGGCCGACATCTACGAATCCATCGCCGAGCTCAAGTACTACCGCGAACATTTCATTCGTTTGTGAGCCGCTTGTGCAATCCTTGCCGCCGGCCCTGCCGATGTGGCCGTCGCTCATCTTATCCGCAGTCCAAGGAAGAAGAACATGAAACCCGGAACCGCTTTCGTCGTCGAGGTCAACCCCCGCCTGCCGCGGCGTCTGTCGCGCCTGACCGAGTTGTCGGAAAACCTTTGGTATAGCTGGGATCAACCCACCCGTACCCTGTTCGCCCGTTTGCACCCCGGCCTGTGGGATGCCGTCGGTCACAACCCTAAGGCCTTCCTCAAACGGGTGGACGAGCAGCGCCTGGTCGACGCCGCCGAGGACCATATCTTCCTCGGCAACTACAACCGGGTACTCTCCGCCTTCGACACCTATCTGAGCGAGCCGCTGCGCCTGGAGCAGCACCTCGACCTCAAGGCGGGCGACTTGATCGCCTACTTCTGTGCTGAATACGGTTTTCACGAAAGCTTCCCGATCTACTCCGGGGGCCTGGGCATCCTCGCCGGTGATCACTGCAAGAGCGCCTCTGACCTACGGCTGCCCTTCGTGGCCGTGGGCCTGCTCTACCGGCAAGGCTACTTCGCCCAGCGGATCGACAACGATGGCAATCAGATCGCCACCTACACCGACTCGGACTTCGATGACCTGCCCATCGAGCCCGCCCGACGCGAGGATGGCAGCGAGGTGCACGTGCACGTCGACATGCCCGGTCGCCGCGTCGAGGTCAAGGTGTGGGTTGCCCACATCGGCCACATCAAGCTCTATCTGCTCGACACCGACCTGCCGAGCAACCGCGCCGAGGACCGCTTTATCACCCACCAGCTCTACGGCGGCGACCGCCATACCCGCATCCAGCAGGAGATCGTCCTGGGTGTGGGTGGCATGCGCGCCCTGGAGGAGCTGGGCATCAAGCCCACCGTTTACCACATCAATGAGGGCCACGCCGCTTTTCTGGTGCTCGAGCGTATCCGCCGCAAAGTCAAAGCCGGGCTGCCCTTCCATGCCGCACTCGAGGCGGTGGCCGTCTCCACCGTGTTCACCACCCACACGCCAGTGCCGGCCGGACACGACCACTTCGCCGAGGAGATGATCTGGGAATACTTTGGTAGCTGCTGTACCGACCTGGGCGTCTCGCGCGAGGAATTCATGCGTCTGGGTAGCGCCGGACATGGTCAGGACTTCAACATGACCAAGCTTGCCATCACCGGCTCGCGTCACCACAACGGCGTCTCACGCATCCATGGCGAGGTCTCTGCCCGCATCTGCGCCGACATGTGGCCACAGATCTCGCCGCACGAGTCGCCGATGACCTACATCACCAATGGTGTCCACGTACCCACCGTGCTGGCGCAGGACTGGCAGGACATGTTCGACAACAAGCTGGGGTACGAGTGGCGCCGGCGGCTGCGCGACGTCGAGTTCTGGCGCAAAGTCGAAGACATTCCGGACAACCAGTTCTGGTCGGTGCACCAGGCGCTCAAGGCACAGATGCTGCACACCGTGCGCTACCGCTACACTCAACAACATCTGCGCAATCACGGCTCAGAGGCGCACCTCGAGCGCATGCTGAAGTACGCCAACCCGCTTGACCCGAATGTGCTGACCATCGGCTTCGCACGCCGCTTCGCCACCTACAAGCGGGCCACCCTGTTGTTCGAGAACATGGATTGGCTGCGCGAGATCGTGCACGACGCCAAGCGTCCAGTACTATTCATCTTCGCCGGCAAGGCGCATCCCGCCGACAAGCCCGGCCAAGAATTGATCCGCCGTATCCATGAGATTACGCGCAGCACCGAATTCGAGGGCAAATTCCTGCTGGTCGAGGGCTATGATCTGGGGCTTGCGCGCCGGTTGGTCTCCGGTTGTGATGTCTGGCTCAACAATCCGATCTACCCGCTCGAGGCCTCCGGCACCTCAGGCATGAAAGCGGGCATGAACGGGGTGATCAACCTCTCCGTGCTGGACGGCTGGTGGGGTGAGGGCTATGACGGCACCAATGGCTGGGCCATCCGCCCCGCGCCCGAGTATTACGACGACGCCCGCCGCAATCAAGAGGACGCGCGCGACCTCTACGAGCTGCTGCAGGACCAGGTCGTCCCCATGTATTACCGGCGCAACGAGCTCGGCTTCTCGCCGGACTGGGTGCGCATGGCCAAACGCTCGATCGCCACCTTGCTGCCGCGCTACAACTCCACCCGCATGGTGGTTGAGTATGTCAACCGCTTCTACGCGCCGGCCAGTCGCCAGTGGCGGCGTTATTCAGCGGAAAACTTCGCCGCGGCCAAGACCCTGGCCGAGTGGAAGGCCAAGGTGCGCGGGGCCTGGAGCGGAGTGAGTATCCGCAGGCTGGACGAGCCGCGCCGTCGCCTGACCTTCGGTGAGGGCATGGAGATCAAGGTCGCGGTCAACCTGAATGGGCTCGCCCCCGACGATGTACGCGTCGAGCTGCTCATCGGCCGTGCCTCGAAAAAGGGTCAGGACAGGGACCTGAGTCATGTCCAGTTTCAATCTGTCAAATGTAGCGGCAACGAGTGTGAATTTGCCCTCGATCTCACCCCCGAACTGTGCGGCCGGCTGCTCTACCGCATCCGCGTCTATCCCTACCACGAGCTGCTCACGCACCCCTTCGAGACCGGGCTGATGCTCTGGCTCTGAGCAGAAGGACATTCCGACAAACTGTCGGGGTTTCATGCGATAAGGGTATCGGTGGTGCAGGAACCGAGACGCATCGAGAGGTTGAGCAGGCCCGAAAACGGAGTTCGGCCTCGGGCCAGGCGCTAAATGAATGGCTGCGCGGGCCGGGGGTCGCTTCGCTCAGTAGGGCACTGCGGGAGTGACCTCGCGCAAGGCAACATCAAGATCACAGTGGCGATGCTCGGCGCGTCGTCGATGCGCGTGGCCTGGCGGCCTTTGCCAGCGGGTCCATGTCGCGACTTCGACGCTTCAACATGGAGGCGGTTGCAGATAAGGGAATACGGTCAGGCAAACGCGACGTTGGATCATCTGCCGCGCGGGCGCGGTGCACCGCCCGTGCAGCCTCATTTGGCTCATCCTTGAGGCCAGTGCGCTCGCGTGAATGAGCGTCCGGGCCTCAGACCTGCAGGATCTAGAACGAATAGGCTCAGATCTCCCCCTCTGCAGCGGCGCGCATGATCTCGTCCATCTTGCGGTTGATATCGATCGCGCCCTGCCAGAGCGCGTCGGTGATGCCGAGCTGCCGCTCGAAGCCGGCCACCCAGTCCATGTTCCAGTCGAGCATCAGCACCCAGATGTTCTTGTCTCCATCCTCCATGAGCGCTATGCGGCAGGGCAGGAAGACGATGAATTCTGGGACCAGCTTGAGCAGTTCCCGTCCGACGGCGATGTCGCAGAAGGAATAGACCTCGATGCGGGGGGCCTCCTCGTCGCCCAAAACGGCGCGGAAATCCTTCCACATGAGATTTTCGCCGACGAACTTGAAGTTGAGCTGGTTGGCCTTCAAGAAGAGGGATTCTTTGACCTCGTCGAACTTGAGGCCTGGCTTGGCCTTGTACTTTCGCGCGAAGTAATTCATGGCATCGCCCATGTCCATGCGCATGAATAGGGTCATCATAGGCAGCATGATCTGCATCATCTGCGCCTTTTCCTGCGGCGTGATGCTGCGGCGCATGGTGTAAGGCTTTTGCGGCTTGGGCTGCGGCAGCAACATGGGCAAAAAGAATGGCATGCCGTAGGTGGGCGGTGGAACGTATTGCAACCACGGGTTGATTGGGGCCTGCTGCGCCAGCACAGGGCTAGACAGGAGGATCAGCGTGAGCAGCCAATGTTTCGGATTCAGCCTCTTGTACATGTCAGTCTCCTCGGAGTCGTCAGGTCAGCAGGTGTTCCAGGACGTAGGGCAGTATGCCGCCCGCTTGAAAGTAGTCGATCTCGATAGGGGTGTCCAGACGGAGGATGAGCGGCACTTCCTGCCTTTCACCACCGGGCCGGTGGATGACCAGTGTGAGGGTCTTCTGCGGGGTGATCCCTTGTTCCAACCCCTCTAGATCAAAGGTCTCAGCCCCCGTCAGGCGCAGTGTCTCAGCGCCCATGCCGGCGGTGAACTGCAGCGGCAGCACGCCCATGCCGGCCAGATTGGCACGATGGATGCGCTCGAAACTCTTGGCGATGACCGCCCGCACGCCGAGTAGCTGGGTCCCCTTTGCCGCCCAATCGCGTGAAGAACCGGTGCCGTATTCCTCGCCAGCGAACACCAGCAAGGGGACGTTCTCCTTTTGATAGCGCATGGCGGCGTCAAAGATGGACATCTGCTCGCCGGAGGGCTGATGTACGGTCACTCCCCCCTCGCTGCCGGGCAGCATCAAGTTGCGGATGCGCACGTTGGCAAAGGTGCCGCGCATCATCACTTCGTGGTTGCCACGTCGGGCACCGTAGCTGTTGAAGTCGGTCTGGGCAACACCTCGCTCCAACAGGTATTTGCCCGCCGGTGAGTTCGGCTTGATGCTGCCAGCCGGGCTGATGTGGTCGGTGGTGACGGAGTCGCCGAAAATGGCCAGCGCACGAGCGCCGCGGATGACGGGATCGGGTTTGCGGTTCTGCTGGAAGAAGGGGGGCTCTTGGATATAGGTGGAGGCAGGATCCCAGGCATAGACCTTACCGCTGGGGGCGGGGATCGCGTCCCAGAGGGGGTTGTCGCGGCCAAGATCGGCGTAGAGCCCGGCATAGAGCTGGGCATCCTCCGCCTTGGGTAGCAGGGCTGCAACCTCTTCAGGGCTGGGCCAGATGTCGCGCAGATAGACCGGGCCGTCCTTGCCCTGGCCGATGGGCTCGCGCGCCATGTCGATGTCCACTCGCCCGGCGAGGGCGAAGGCCACCACCAAAGGTGGGCTCATGAGGAAATTGGCCTTGACATTCTGATGTATCCGCGCCTCGAAGTTGCGGTTTCCGGATAGCACCGCGCAGGCGACGAGATCGTGCTCCAGGATGGCCTTCTCCACCGCAGAGGGGAGGGGGCCAGAGTTGCCTATGCAGGTGGTGCAACCATAGCCGACCACCCCGAAGCCGAGCTGCTCGAGATAGCCAAGCAGCCCAGTGCGCCTCAGGTACTCGGTCACTGCGCGTGAGCCTGGAGCCATGCTGGTCTTGACATGGGCCGGGGTGTACATGCCTTTCTCCACCGCCTTTTTCGCCAGTAGACCGGCAGTCAGCATCACGCCGGGGTTGGAGGTGTTGGTACAGGATGTGATCGCGGCGATGACCACGTCGCCGTGCTTGAGTGTGCCGCCGCCCTCGATCGGATGACATTCGCGCAGGCTGGTCTCTGTCTTGCCATAGCCGCCGTCGGTGGTGGGCAGGGTGAGGAGGGTGCGGAAGCTCTCCTTGAGCGCATAGAGGTTGATGCGATCCTGCGGGCGCTTGGGCCCCGCCACCGAGGGTTTGACGCTGGCAAGGTCGAGTGTGAGGACCTGGCTGTAGTCACATTGGCCCTCCGCCGGAATGCCGAACAGCCCTTGCGCTTTGAAATAGTTGCGGATCAGCTCGACCTGCTCGGGGCTGCGGCCGGTGGCGAGATAATAGGCACAGGTGGCCTCATCCACCGGGAAAAAGCCCATGGTCGCGCCATATTCCGGGGCCATGTTGGCGATGGTGGCACGGTCGGTGACGGGGAGCCGGGCGGCGCCCTCACCGAAGAACTCGACGAATTTACCCACCACCTTGGCACGGCGCAGCATTTCGGTGATGGTCAGGACGATGTCGGTGGCGGTCACGCCGGGTTGCGGCACGCCGGTCAGGTGTACGCCCACCACGTCAGGGGTCAGGAAATAGACCGGCTGGCCCAGCATGCCCGCCTCGGCCTCGATACCACCCACGCCCCAGCCCACGACACCCAGGCCGTTGATCATGGTGGTGTGCGAGTCGGTGCCGACCAGGGTGTCCGGATAACAGACCCCGTCCTTCTCCATCACGCCGCGCGCGAGGTATTCCATGTTGACCTGGTGGACGATGCCCACGCCGGGCGGAATGACGCGGAAGGTGTCGAAGGCCTGCATGCCCCATTTCAGGAACTGGTAGCGCTCCCGGTTGCGTTCGAACTCGATCTCCAGGTTGCGCTTGAGCGCATCGGGTTGGCCCCAGACGTCGACCTGCACCGAGTGGTCGACCACCATTTCGACCGGGGCCAGTGGTTCGATGCGCCGTGGGTCCTTGCCAGCGCGCGCCGCGGCGCTACGCATGGCGGCGAGATCGGCGAGCAGGGGCACGCCGGTGAAGTCCTGCAGCAGGATACGCCCGACCACGAAGGGGATCTCCTCGGTGCGCGGCGCATTGGCCTGCCAATTGGCCAGATTGCGCACGTGCTGTTCCGTGATCTTGAGCCCGTCGAAGTTGCGCAGGACCGATTCCAGGACGATGCGGATGGACACCGGCAGCTTAGAGACCGGACCGATGCCGGCCTTTTCCAACTGCGGCAGCGAGTAGAGGGTGACGGTCTTGCCGTGGCCGGCGTCGAAGCTCTGGCGGGTGTCGAATAGGTTGTGCATGTCGTCCTGAGGGATCGTCAACGGAAGAGGTGATATTCTAAATTGACTTTCACGGTCGAACCCTGCTTATGAATGAGTTGAAGGCCCGTGCCCTGGCTTACCACGAACTGCCCAAGCCCGGAAAGATCTCGGTCGAGCCGTCCAAACCCTGTCTGACTCAGGCCGATCTGTCGCTGGCCTACACACCTGGCGTAGCGGAGCCGGTGCGCGAGATTGCGCGCGACCCGGCCAACGCCTATCGTTACACCAGCAAAGGCAATCTGGTGGCGGTCGTGACCGATGGAACGGCCATCCTTGGGCTTGGCAACCTGGGCCCCCTGGCGGCAAAGCCCGTGATGGAGGGCAAGGCCGTGCTCTTCAAGCGATTTGCGAACATCGACGTATTCGACATTGAAATAAAAGCGAATTCCGTCGAAGAATTCATCCAGACCGTGATCAACATCTCGCCCACCTTCGGTGGCATCAATCTAGAGGACATCGCCGCGCCCCATTGTTTCGAGATCGAGCGACGCCTGAGCGAGGCCCTGGACATCCCGGTCTTTCACGACGACCAGCATGGCACGGCCGTCATCATCTGCGCCGGTCTGATCAATGCCGTGCACATCCAAGGCAAATCCCTCGACCAAGTGCGCATCGTCTGCCTAGGGGCGGGTGCGGCCGGCATCGCCTCGATGAACCTGCTCATACACATGGGAGTGCCGCGTGAACACATTACCTTGGTCGATAGCCGAGGCGTGATCCATGCGGGACGCACCGACCTGAACGCGTTCAAGCGCGCCTTCGCCCGCGAGACAGCAGCGCGCACCCTCGCCGAGGCCATGGTGGGGGCCGATGTCTTCGTCGGCGTATCCGGTCCCAATCTGGTCACCCCCGACATGGTGCGCAGTATGGCGCCACGCCCGGTCGTCTTCGCCCTGGCCAACCCGGACCCAGAGATCCTGCCGGCCGCGGCGCACGCTGCGCGCGCCGATCTGATCATGGCGACGGGCCGCTCCGATTACCCGAACCAGGTCAACAACGTGCTCGGTTTCCCCTTCATCTTCCGTGGCGCGCTCGATGCCCGCGCGCGGCGCATCACCCAGCCCATGTTGCTGGCCGCCGCCCGCGCCCTGGCCGAACTCGCCCGCGAGCCGGTGCCGGAGGCGGTGCTCGAAGCTTACGATTTGGATCGGCTGTCATTCGGACGGGACTACATCCTGCCCAAACCTTTCGATCCGCGGCTCATCGAACGCGTCCCAGCGGCGGTCGCCGCGGCCGCAACTTGAACATGCCGGGCGGTCGTCCGTTTGATCTCGATCTCAGGCGGATCCACCTGCCGATTGGCGGCTGGGTCTCCATTCTGCATCGGCTCAGTGGTGCCCTGCTGGCCCTCGCCACGCCGCTGTTGCTCTATGCCCTCATGCAGAGCTTGGCGTCGGCCGAAGGCTATGCGCGAGTGGCCAGATTTTTCGCTAGCGTCCCGGGCCTGTTGCTGGCGTTCGTCCTCGTCTGGGCACTCTTCCATCACTATCTCGCCGGTCTGCGCCACCTGGCCCGCGATCTTGGCTGGGGTCAGGACAAGCGGGCGGCACGCGTGAGCGCCATCGCTACGCTCCTGCTAGCCCTCATGCTGACCCTGATCTGGGCAATTGGCTGATGCGGACGGTGGCGGGCGCTCGGCACGGGTTGGGCCTTTGGCTCTGGCAACGGGCCAGCGCCGTGGTGATGGCCCTCTATCTGCCGGCCTTCGCCCTCTATGCCGCCAGTTACGCACCTCTCGACTACATGGCATGGCGGGCGCTGTTCGCCCCCCTGATCGTCAAGGTCGCGACCCTGATCTTCAGCGCCGCCGCGCTCCTGCACGCCTGGATCGGACTGCGTGAGATCCTGCTCGACTACGTCCACCTCCTGGGCGTGCGGCTCGCGCTCTACCTGGTGTTTGGCCTACTTTACGCCGCTTGCTTCGTCTGGGCGGCGGCCATCCTGTGGGGCGCGGCATGATCGCCAAACGCAGCTTCGATGCAGTGATCGTTGGTGGCGGCGGGGCCGGCCTCAGGGCAGCACTCGCGCTCGCCCGCAGTGCGCACAAGGTGGCGGTCCTGTCCAAGGTCTTCCCCACGCGCTCGCACACCGTCTCGGCGCAGGGGGGGATCACGGCGGCGCTCGGCAACGTGTCGGAGGATCACTGGCACTGGCACATGTACGACACGGTCAAGGGTTCGGACTACTTGGGTGACCAGGACGCCATCGAGTTCATGTGCCGCAGCGCCGCCGCGGTGGTCTATGAGCTGGAGCACATGGGGTTGCCGTTTTCGCGCCTGCCCGACGGCAGGATCTATCAGCGCTCGTTTGGCGGCCAGTCCAAGCACTACGGTGGCGAACAGGCGGTGCGTACTTGTGCGGCAGCCGATCGCACAGGACACGCCCTGCTGCACACCCTCTACCAGCAAAACATCGCCGCCCGCACCCAGTTCTTCGACGAATTCTTTGCCCTGGACCTGGTGCGCGACGACGAGGGCTATGTCCTGGGCGTAGTGGCTGTGGAGATCGAGACGGGCGAGCCTTGGATGTTCGAGGCACGTGCCACCTTGCTCGCCACCGGCGGGGCAGGGCGTATTTTTCGCCACTCGACCAATGCCTTCATCAATAGCGGTGACGGCCTCGGCATGGTACTGCGCGCGGGTCTGCCGCTCGAGGACATGGAGTTCTGGCAGTTCCATCCAACCGGCATCCCTGAAGTGGGCTGCCTCATCACCGAAGCCTGCCGGGGCGAAGGGGGGTATCTGATCAACCGTAACGGCGAGCGCTTCATGGCCCGCTACGCGCCACGCGCCATGGACCTCGCCGCACGCGACGTGGTATCCCGGGCCATCGCCCAGGAGATCGCCGCTGGCCGCGGCTGTGGTGCGCATGGCGATCACGTCCTGCTCAAGCTCGATCACCTGGGTCAACGCATCATCCAGGAGCGTCTCCCGGGCATCCGCGAACTGTCCATCCGTTTCGCCGGCGTGGACCCAGTTCATACCCCCATCCCAGTGACGCCGACGGTACATTACATGATGGGAGGGATCCCCACCAACCTGCACGGACAGGTAGTCGTACCGGAGAACTACGGGCCGGAGGAGCCAGTGCCGGGCCTTTACGCCGCGGGGGAGTGTGCCTGCGTCTCGGTTCACGGCGCCAATCGTCTGGGCGGCAATTCCCTGCTCGATTTGCTCGTCTTCGGGCGCGCCGCCGGCGAACACATGCAGGTCTATCTGCGCGAGAACCCCTATCACCGGCCGTTGCCGAAGAGCGCGGTGGAACCGGCCCTGGAGCGCCTAGCTCGCTGGGACCGCCCGCAAGGCAGTGAACGCGTCGCGCAGATCCGCAGCCACATGCAACACCTCATGCAAACCTATTGTGGGGTCTATCGCGTTGAGGACCGTCTGCGCGAGGGGCTCGCCCACCTGACCGAGGTCGAAGCCCGCCTGCAGGCGGCGGCCTTGGACGATCACAGTCGGGTGTTCAACACTGCTCGCATCGAGGCGCTCGAGCTGGAGAACCTGCTCATGGTGGCGCGCGCCACGCTGGTCAGCGCCCTGGCACGGCAGGAAAGCCGTGGCGCGCACGCGCGCGAGGATTACCCCCAGCGCGACGACGACCGCTGGTTGCGCCACACCCTCTACTACCGGGCAGGCGATCGTCTGGACTACAAACCCGTACGGCTCAAACCCCTGACGGTCGAGCCGTTTCAGCCCAAAGAACGCCGCTACTGATGCATCTGCGTGTGTATCGTTACAACCCGGAAACCGACGCCCAGCCGCGCATGCAAGACTACACCGTGGCGCTGGACGCCCGTGGGAAGATGGTGCTGGATGCGCTTCTCGCCATCAAGGAACAAGACGACAGTCTCGCCTTCCGCCGTTCTTGCCGAGAGGGTGTATGCGGTTCGGATGGGTTGAACATCAACGGCGTCAATGCCCTAGCTTGTATTACGCCTTTGGAGGGACTGCGACAGCCGATCGAGATCCGGCCACTCCCCCGGCTGCCAGTGATCCGCGACTTGGTGGTCGATCTCAGCCAGTTCTACCGTCACTACCGTGCGGTCAAGCCCTATCTCATCAACCTGGAGCCCGAACCCGAGCGCGAGCGACTGCAGTCACCGGCCGAACGCACCGAGCTCGATGGGCTGTACGAGTGCATCCTGTGCGCCTGTTGCACGACCGATTGCCCATCTTTTTGGTGGAACCCAGAGCGTTTCCTCGGGCCGGCGGCGTTGCTGCAGGCCTACCGCTTCATCACCGACAGCCGCGACCAGGCGACCGAGGAGCGGCTGGACTTCCTCGAGGATCCCTATCGGCTCTTCCGGTGCCACGGCATCATGAATTGCGTCGAGGTTTGTCCCAAAGGCTTGAACCCGACGGCGGCCATCGGCAAAATCAAGCATTTATTGGTGAAACGCGCCCTGTGAGCCAGTTGCCGCCCAGCCGTCTGCTTTGGCAATGCCGGCGCGGCATGTTGGAGCTGGATGCCCTGCTGCAGGCCTTTGTCTGCGACGCATACCGTCATCTGGACGAGTCGGAACGGCGCGCCTTTGAGCGGCTGCTGCGACAAGCGGACGTAGATCTCTATGACTGGCTAGCCGGACGTGGGGAACCACCGGCAGACTTGAGTGCCGTGGTGGAGAGCCTGCGCGCCTGTCGTGTCGGCCCGCACCGTGAGGTTTTCGGCCCTGAGGTCCGGCGAGAGTGTCCAGGGCGCAGTGCGCCAGGCGTTGTTTCAGCCTAAAAATATCATCCGAGGCCACCATGACCCAACGCACCGCCAAGATCACCTTCAGCGACAGCGATCAGGCCATTGAGCTGCCGGTGCTGGAGGGCAGCCTGGGCAACGACGTGATCGACATCCGAACACTGAGCAATCACGGTTATTTCACCTTCGATCCGGGTTTCATTTCTACCGCCAGCTGCGCCTCCAGCATCACCTACATCGACGGGGAGGCCGGCCTGCTCTACTACCGTGGCTACCCCATCGAGCAACTGGCGCAGCACTCCGATTTCCTGGAAGTGGCCTACCTGCTGCTGCGGGGCGAGCTGCCGACAGCCCAGCAGAAGGCGGAGTTCGTTGCCACCGTGCGTCACCACACGATGCTGCATGACCAGATGGCGACCTTTTATCGCGGTTTTCGCCGCGATGCCCACCCGATGGCGGTGATGGTCAGCATGGTCGGGGCGATGTCGGCCTTCTATCACGACTCCTCCAATCCCTTCGACCCCGCGCAACGCGACGTCGTGGCCTTCCGTCTGCTGGCGAAAGTGCCCACCATCGCCGCCTGGAGCTACAAGTACAACCAGGGCCAGCCCTTCATGTACCCGCAGAACCGGCTTGGCTATGCGGAGAACTTCCTCTACATGATGTTCGCCACACCGTGCGAGGCGTATGAACCGAATCCGATCCTGGCTCGCGCGCTGGATCGCATCCTCATCCTGCATGCCGATCACGAGCAGAACGCTTCGACCTCGACGGTGCGGGTGGCCGGCTCCTCCGGTGCCAATCCCTTTGCCTGTATCGCCGCCGGCATCGCCTCACTGTGGGGGCCTTTGCATGGGGGCGCCAACGAGGCGGTGCTAAAGATGTTGGAGGAGATCGGCGACGTCTCGCACATCGGCGAGGTGATTGCCCGCGCCAAGGATAAGGCCAGTGGCTTCCGTCTCATGGGCTTCGGCCACCGCGTCTACAAGAACATGGACCCGCGTGCCGCCATCATGCGTCAGACCTGTTATGAGGTGCTCGACGAGCTGGGGCTGCACGACGACCCGCTGTTCCGCATCGCCTTGAAGCTGGAGGAGATCGCCCTGCAGGACGACTACTTCATCCAGAAGCGACTCTATCCCAACGTCGATTTCTATTCCGGCATCGTGCTGAGAGCCCTGGGCATCCCCACCTCCATGTTCACTGCCATCTTCGCCCTGGCTCGCACCGCCGGCTGGGTGGCGCAGTGGCATGAGATGGTCTCCGCCGAGGGCCACAAGATCGCACGACCGCGACAGCTCTACACCGGGCCGACGCGTAGGGACTATGTGCCAATCGAACTGCGCTGATGGGTGACAGCGCCTATTACGCCGGCAACATCGAATATCTGAGCAGCCTGGAGCAGGGCGCGCCCTCTGTCGGTGAGCCCGCGTGCGAAACACTGGCTGCCCGCGGCAGCGCTGCCAAGCTGCCGCTCAGGCGGTTCGAGGCCCGACAGGTCGCGGTACTCCAGCTCATCAACGCCTACCGTTTCCACGGCTTTCGCCGCGCGAACCTCGATCCCCTCGGGCTGCAGCCCCCACCGGAGGTCCCCGAACTCGATCCCGCCTACTATGGCCTGACGGCGAGTGACCTGAACGAATCCTTCGAGACTGGCTCGCTGGCAGGTCCTCCACGCGACACCCTGCGTAACATCCTCACCCGTCTCAAGGACGCCTACTGCGGCACGCTGGCGGCCGAGTACATGTATCTCAGCGACACTCGGCAAAAACGTTGGCTACAGCAGAGGCTCGAAAAAGGGGAAGGACTGCGGCCGATCGACGATGCGCGGCGTCTGTGGCTGTTACGCCAACTGACTGCGGCCGAGACCCTGGAGAAGGTCATCCATGCGCGTTACGTTGGCCAGAAACGCTTTTCTCTGGAGGGCGCCGAGGCGCTCATTCCCCTGCTCAACTACCTGGCCGAACTGGCGGCCGAGATCGGCATCCAAGAGATCGGCCTGGGTATGGCCCACCGCGGTCGGCTCAACGTGCTGCACAATGTCCTGGGTCGCTCGGCGCTCGCCTTTTTCGAAGATGAGTCGGCCGTGCTACCCGAAGGGGCCCTCACTGGGGACGTGAAATACCACCAGGGCTTTGCCATGACCGTGCAAACCCAGGCGGGACCCATTCGCCTGGCCCTGGCCTTCAATCCCTCGCACCTGGAGATCGTCGACCCGGTGGTCGAGGGTTGGGTACGTGCGCAACAACAGAAACGCGGCGACCACGACGGCAGTCTGGTCATGCCAGTCCTGATCCATGGCGATGCGGCCATCGCTGGCCAAGGCGTGGTCATGGAGACCCTCAATATGTCGGCGACTCGTGGCTTTACCACGGGTGGGACGGTACACATCGTGGTCAACAATCAGATCGGCTTCACCACCTCGGACCCGCGCGACGCCCGCTCCAGTCTTTACTGCACCGACGTCATGAAGATGGTCGAAGCCCCGGTCCTGCATGTCAACGGCGACGACCCCGAGGCGGTGCTCAGGGCAGTGCAGATCGCCTTCGATTTCCGCATGACCTACCGCCGCGATGTAGCGATCGACCTGGTCTGCTACCGGCGACTTGGGCATAACGAGCAAGACGACCCCATGGTCACTCAGCCGATGATGTACCGCAAAATACGCGCCCATGCACCGGTGCGTGTGCTATACGCCGAGCGTCTTCAAGGCTTGGGCTTGACCACGGCCGAGATGGCCGAAAGGCTCATCGAGGACTATAAACAAGAGCTGGAGCACCTCCCGGCCCAGCCGGAACGCCCCTACACACCTTACGTGGCCGACTGGCGTCCCTATCGCGGCAAGGACTGGCGCACGCCGGCGGTGACGGCGGTACCGCTTGAGCGCCTACAGGCCCTGGGCGAACGGCTCACAGCGCTGCCGGAAGGATTCGTGCTGCATCCCCGTGTGTTGATGGTGATCAAGGCGCGCCGGCAGATGGCTGCCGGCCGCATGCCCCTAGACTGGGGCATGGCCGAAGCTCTAGCCTTTGCCACGCTACTCACCGAGGGCTATGGTGTGCGTCTTACCGGCCAGGATTCGGGGCGTGGTACCTTCTTCCACCGCCATGCCGTGCTGCACGACCAGACGCGGGATCGCTGGGAAGACGGCATCTATGTACCGCTGCAGCACCTGAGCCCAGACCAGGCGCGCTTCCTAGTGGTCGACTCCCTGCTGTCGGAGGAGGCGGTGCTGGGTTTCGAATACGGCTATGCCAGCGCCTCACCGTTGGAACTGGTGATCTGGGAAGCGCAATACGGCGATTTCGCCAACGGCGCCCAGGTCGTCATCGACCAGTTCATTGCCGCCGGCGAGGCAAAATGGGGCCGGCTCAACGGTCTAGTGCTCTATCTGCCACATGGCTACGAAGGGCAGGGGCCCGAACACTCCTCCGCCCGCATCGAGCGTTTCTTGCAGCTTGCCGCGCAGGACAACATGCAAATCGTGCAGCCTTCCATGCCGGGCCAGTTATTCCATGTCCTGCGCCGTCAGCTCCTCAGGCCCTACCGTAAACCTCTGATCTTGTTCACACCCAAGAGTCTTTTGCGTCATCCCGATTCGGTCACCAGCCTGGAGGAGTTGGCCTCGGGCCAATTCATGCCAGTGTTGGAACCTCGGCACGAAGATCACTCCCAGGTACAGACGATCCTAATCTGCAGCGGGCGGATCTATTTCGACCTGGAAAAGCGGCGTGACGGTCGTCCCGAGTACTCGATCATCCGCATCGAGCAATTCTATCCGTTCCCAGAGCGTGAATTGGTGGATGCCCTATCGCGCTATCCTCATGCGAAAAACCTGCGCTGGGTGCAGGATGAGCCGCAAAACCAAGGGGCCTGGCGCTACATGGCCTATCATTTGCGCCAAATCAGCCCATTGCCGCTTGCGTATATCGGCCGACCGGAATCCGCCTCGCCTGCTACGGGTTATCGCGACATGCATCAGGCCCAGCTGAACCGTATCCTGCAGGAGGCCTTTGCCCCAGCATGACCA
>CALAMX010000065.1 GCA_937925755.1 uncultured Burkholderiales bacterium | reverse complement strand
GGTCGCGCAACTGTTCCAAGCGGCCATCGGCGTTCTTCTCGAAACCGGTCGCCCACGACACCACCGTGGTGATGATCACCGCGATCAGCACGCCAGGCCACTTCGGACGGTATTTCCTGATCGCCCACATGATGGCGATCGCCCCCACACCCATCGCCAGGGTGGGGAGATGCGTGTCGCCAAGCTGCTTGAACACGCCCCACATGTCCACCATGAAATGCTCGCTGCGGCCCATGGGCACGCCGAAGATCTTGCTCACCTGCGACAAGGCGATGATGATGGCTGCGGCATTGGTGAAGCCGACGATGACCGGATGGGACAAGAAGTTGACCACCACGCCCAGTTTGAACACCCCTAGGGCAAGCTGGATGACACCCACCAGGAAGGCGAGCAAGATGGCGAGCGCGATGAAGTCCGGGGAGCCGGGCGCGGCATAGACCGACAATGAAGAGGCGGTCAGCAGCGCGACCACGGCCACAGGACCAGTTCCGAGCTGATGGGAAGAGCCCCACATCGCTGCCACCGCCACCGGCAGAAAGGCTGCGTAAAGGCCGTAATAGGCCGGCATGCCCGCCAGCTGGGCATAGGCCATGGATTGAGGGATCAGCACCAGAGCGACGGTCAATCCGGCGATGAAATCGAGCTTGAGGGTCTCCGCCTTGAGCGGAAACCAGCGCAGAAACGGGAAGAGACGTAGCAGTAGCGGATTCATCAACTTGCCTGGCGGGGACGCATGTGACGTTTTTGTTGCAGGGAAGCTAAAGCACAAGCATATCAGAAAATCCTGATCTCATCGCCCCAATCTTGCTTGATCAGCCCTAATGGCATGCCGGAATCCTCTCGCATGTTTGTTGTTTTGCAGGTGGAAAGGCTCCTCGGCTCACAGAGGCCCGACTTCTCGACATGTAAGCCAGCATCACGGAAGGTTACCAGCCAGTCACGATTGGCGGGCTTCGGCCGCGAGCGATACCTGCGGGTACCGGTGCCAACACAAGTGTCTAATAGACAGTCGGCACCTCTGCCGCAAACTTCTGCCGATGGCTTCGTCTGAACGGTTGCCTTCCGGCTGGTGCTCGCGGACGCGCACCGCGGGTTCCTTGTTTATGGCTTCCAGGCCGCTGTGCTGATCATGGCCTCCTTGTCAGGCAAGTACAGACGTCGCCCGACCGAGGGATCGCAATCGCCAGATCGCTGGGTGTCTCTGTGCGGATGGTCTCGACTATCCACTGACCATGAGCCTGTGCATTCGAATCAGTACCATGATCGGGTTCGGCTCCTTCGCCGGGGTAGCCCTGACCGGCCTGTTCACCGAAGCTCGCTTTGTCGACGCGGAGCTCAGATCAGGCAAGCATGATCAGGTTGACAGGCCGTGTGCTTGGCTTCATGGCCGGCCTCGCCGTGCTACGTAAAAAAATCGGCTGGCAACCCCACTACCCCACCAATCGGCACAGGTCGCAGACACTACCGTCACCCCAACGCTCCAGCCATGACCCAGACATCCCGCGGAACATGCCAATTTTCGCTTGACGAGATGACCTCAATTTCGTATATTCGCATCTGAAATGTGCATATGGGCGTTCCGCGGTATGTGCGTTTCATGTCGTCGTATCCCCTATTGGACGCTTGAGCCATCTGGCGAACGATAGGGGCTGTTGGTCGCCACGTCGTTCGGTGCGACTGACATCCTCCTCCTCTCTTCGCCCCGGCAACAGCCGGGGCTTTTGTTTTGCCGGGATTTCCGGCGTCCGCAGCTTAGGGCAGAATGGACCTCATGTCTGCCCTGACCGACTCCGCCCAATCGGCCGACAGTGCCGATCTTGCGGGCTTCGATGCCGCCGCCGCCGCGTTGCTCGAACACGAATCGGCGCGACTGCCCGATCTGAGTGCCTGCACCGTTCTCCTGCCCCACCTGCACGCGGCCGCTCCCCTGCTGGCCGCCTTGCGCCGCCGCATCCCCCTGCCCGTCTTCCTGCCGCCACGCCTGGAGACCTTCGCCACCCTGGCGGCGGAGCAGCCGGCCATCCTGCCTTGCGAATCGCAAGGCCAGCGACTGGCACAGGTCCACGATTTTCTCGCCGCCAGCGGCCTGGTGCGCACACAGGCGCTATGGCCCGTGGCCGCTGAGCTGTTGGCCTTGCTCGATGAACTTTCCGCCGAGCAGGCCGGCCCGACCGCCACAGCGGACGCCTGGCTCGCCCAGGTCCGCGCCGCTTATGGGGAACGCCGCTCGCGTCTACTCGAGGACGAGGCCGCCTTCGTGCTGGAGCTCTGGCAGGCCATGCAGCAGGGCGTGGCCGCCGATACGCTCCGCGACTATGCCCACCGCCTGGCGCGTGCCGCAGATGCCGCCACTGGCCCGCTCTATCTCCTGGGGCTTGCGCGCCTGTCCCGACTGGAGGCCGGTCTGCTCACGCGCTGGTCGCGGCGTCACCCCGTATGCGAGCTGCCCTGGCGGGCGGTCCATCCGCAGCGGCAGGCGCTGCTCGACACGTTTTGGGGGGAGGCGGCACCGCCGCTTTACGCGCGTGCGCGCCAACTGGCCAAGAACCTCAAGGCAAGCCCCTTGCGGCCGGATGTACGGTTCTTGGCCGCCAGTGATCTCGAATCCGAGGCCCGTGCTGCCGCCGCGCAGGTGCGCGCCTGGGCTGCCGAGGGGCGCACGCGCATCGCCCTGATCGCCCTGGACCGGCTCACCGCCCGGCGTCTGCGCGCCCTGCTCGAACGTGACGGCACCCTCATCGAGGACGAGACGGGCTGGACCCTCTCCACCGCCGCGGTGGCGCACGTCATCGACCGCCTGCTTGCCCTGCGGTTGGACGACTGTTACTACCGCGACCTGCTCGACCTGCTCAAGTCGCCTTTCGTCTTCGCCGATCAGGAAACGGACACACGTCACCGCGCCGTGGCCGAATTCGAGGCCGCACTGCGCCGCGTAGGCGTCGTCGCCGGCCTCGAGCGTATGCTGGCGCTGGCGCGCAGCGAGGCGCCCGCGGCTTTGCCTCTGTTGGAGCGCCTTGCGCATGCGCTCGACCGCCTGACTGGCAACCGACGCCCTCTGGCCGACTGGCAGCGGGGCTTGCTTGGCGCCCTGACCGATCTAGGCGCCTTCCCCGCCTTCGCCGCCGATGTCGCCGGTCGCCAGCTCTCAAGCTGGCTACTGCGACTCAACGAGGCGGTCGCCGCGCACGACACCACCTACACCTTCGCCGCTTGGCGCGAATGGCTCGCCCTGCAGCTCGACCAGGCGACCTTCCGCGACGACAGCATCGAAAGCCCCGTGCGGCTGGTCTCGCTCACTGGGGCCCGCCTGCGCGATTTCGACGCCGCCATCGTTCTCGGCGCGGATGCCGCACATTTGCCGGGGACCGGCAAGAGTGGTCTGTTCGGCGACGGGGTGCGCACCCAATTGGGCCTGCCCTCTGGCGCGGCGCTGGCCGTGTGGCAACGCGAGGCGCTATGTGACGTTCTGTGCCACATCCCACGCGTGCTGATCACCTGGCAGGCGCGCCGGGAGGGTGAACCCAATGCGCTTTGCCCCTGGCTCGAACTGCTCGACGGGGCACACCGCCTGGCCTGGGGCATCTCGCTCAAGGAAGACGCCCCGACATTCACCGATCTGGGCGTGACGCCCACACAGCCCGCCACACCCAGCGCCTGCCCCAGCCCGCGCCGACTGCCGCAGCGTCTGTCCGCCAGCGCCTGGCAGAGTCTAGTCGACTGCCCCTACCGCTTCCATGCGCGCCATATCCTGCGCTTAGCCGAGGTCGAGGCGGTACCGGAGGAGATGGAGAAGCGCGACTATGGGATGCTGGTGCACGCGGTCCTCAAGCGCTTCCACGAACGCCATACGCGCCTGCGCGAAACCCCACGCGCGCAACTTTTGCACGACCTTGAACAGATCACCGAGGCGGTTTTTGCCCCACAACGGCAGCTCAACTACCTGGCCATGGCCTGGCAACTGCGCTGGCAGCGACGCCTCGCCGACTATCTCGACTGGGCCCTCGCGCGCGAGGCGCAGGGCTATCGCTGGCATGCGGCTGAGGTCGAGTACACTCGTGACCTGGCCTTAGCCGGCGGCCGTCTAATCACCCTGCAGGGACGCCTCGACCGCCTCGACCACGGGCCGCAGGGGCTGGCCGTGCTCGACTACAAGGTCAAGCGGCGCGATACCCTGCGCCAGCGCATGAAGCAGCCGGGCGAGGACGTGCAGCTCAGCTTTTACGGCATCCTGAGCGGGGCGGTCGAGGCGGCCTACCTGGTGCTAGACGATGCCCGCATCGATACCTTGAGCCCCGAGCACGATCTGCCGACGGCGGTGGCCGCCGAGCTACAACGCCTGTATGCCACCCTCGGGGCCGTCGTGGCCGGCACTCGCCTGCCCGCCCAGGGTGCGCCGCAAACCTGTGCCTATTGTGAGATGCGCGGATTGTGCCGGCGCGACTATCAGCGCACCTGACCCCGACAATGCCCGGACTTGCAGCATGGTTGACCCTCAAGCGGCCTGGGTCGAGAATAGAAAATCCAAAGATCGGGAGCATCCCATGTCAGACGACAAAGCCGAGCTGTCCAAAGAGCGCGAGATCATGCGTGCGATGCGCAAGACGCTCACCTCCGTCGTGCGCGACTGCGCGCCGCGCGATGGCGTGCCCAGCCCGCTGCAGAGCGACACCGTGGAAAACATCCGCATGTGTTTGGGTCTGATCGCCGCACGCGAGGCCGAGTTGGCTGATGCGCTGGGGCTGGCGCGTAACGAGCGGCCCCGCTATGTCGACGAACCGCCCAGTGCGCACGGCATGACCTTCATCCCACCAGTCAAAAAGCATTGATCGCCGGCCATGGCCGAGGCGATCAGCAGCTTGATCTCCGACAGCGAGACCCAGGTGGTACAGACCGCCTGGGTGGTCATCTACAGTCCGCAGACTCGGCGCCGCAAGCGTTTCCCGGAAAACTGTGTCACCGTCTATGCCAGCGAGGCTGAGGCCCGCGCTGCCGCCCGGCCCGAGGCCGGCTACTACGCGGCCGTGGCACACGGCCCCTCGCGTTCCTCGGAAGGCTTTCGCCTCTTCTATCTCGTCCGCTGGCTGGACTGACCCAAGTCCCGCCGCCGGCATGGGCCGGTCAGTCCAGGTTCGATACGCTAGGCGGACATTCCAGGCCCACGATCGCCAAACCGATCGAAGACAAAACCCATGAGTGACGCTCTCAACTATCTCGTCCAGGTACGCGGCGACGCCCTGAGCCACTACTTCAAGTTCCTCAAGGACAGTGGCAAACACCTGGACCCCAAGACGCGCGACCTCATCTCGGTGATCACCAAGGTGCACGTCCTAACCGAGGCCGGTTTCCGTCTATCTGATGCGTGCCCTGCGCGACGGCTGCACCCCTCTGGAGATCATCGACGCCCTGCTCATGGCCTTTCCGGCTCTGGGCCTCGCGAAGCTCGTCTGGGCCGCCGAACAGATCCTGGTGCTGGACTTGCCTGAGTTCTCCCCCGAGCTCATCCACGCCAAACCACAATGGCGGGAGGTGATGCGCACGGACGACATCGCCGACGGCGAGGTCGCCCGTATCGACTGCGGCCCCCGCAGCGTCTTCGTCTACCGCGAAGGGGAGCGCTTCCGTGTCTACGACGGCCTCAGGCTCACCTGCCCCAAGCACCAGTGGCAATTCGACATCCGCACCGGCGAGTGCATCACCAAGGGCAATCACCCGCTCAAGGCCTTCCCGACCAAGGTCGAGGGCGGGGTGCTCTACGCCCTGTGGTAAGGGGCGCGGGTCAAAGCGAATCGTTGCCGGCGTGAGCGCTTCCCGGCACGCCGCATAACGTAGACAAGAAGTCGGCGTAGGCCTTGCGCAAACCCGTACGGATGTCCAATCCGGCGCGCCAACCAAGGCTGTGGATCCTCGTGACATCCAGCAGCTTGCGCGGCGTGCCATCCGGCTTGCTCGGGTCGAATACGATCTCGCCTGTGTAGCCGACCACCGCCTGGATGGTCTGCGCCAACTCGCGGATGCTCAGGTCTTCGCCAACACCGATGTTGACGATGGGCGGCAGACCCGCGTTGCGCGCCTAGCCCAAGAGCGGCACGAATTTTTCATCCGGCAGGTTCATGAGGAAGACGCAAGCGGCGGCCATGTCGTCCGAATACAGGAACTCCCGCCTCGGGGTGCACGTGCCCCAGACGGTGACCGTAGGATGGCCGTTGACCTTGGCCTCGTGGAATTTCCGGATCAGGGCTGGGATGACACGGCTGGTCGCAAGATCGTAGTTGTCCCCTGGCCCATAGAGGTTGGTGGGCATGACGGCGAGAAACTGGGTGTCATACTGCCGATTGTAGCTTCAGCACATTTCGATGCCAGCGATCTTGGCGAGGGCATAGGGCCGGTTGGTGGGCTCCAGGGGGCCGGTCAAGAGGTATTCTTCATTGATCGGCTGCGGGCAGTCGCGGGGATCGATGCAGGAGGAACCCAGAAAGAGCAGGCGTTTGACGCCGTTTTTCCAGGCCGCAAGAATCACGTTGGTCTGGATGGCGAGATTGTCGCGGATGAACTCCGCAGGATACGTATCGTTGGCCAGGATGCCACCCACCTTGGCGGCAGCCAGGAAGACATACTCGGGCCTTTTCTCCGCCAAGAAGGCTTCGACGTCGGCCTGACGGGTCAGATCCAGCTCGGCATGGGTGCGGGTGATGAGGTTCGTATGGCCCTGGGCGGCGAGCACCCGCACGAGGGCCGAGCCCACCAGCCCGCGGTGGCCGGCGATGTAGATTTTGCTGTCAGGGCGCATGGCTGCAATGTCCTGCATCGTTGGTCGTCATGCGCCCAACCGTTGGGCCGTGGCCATGCGTTCAGGCGCGAAGGCATACCCCGCCTCCAGGGCGGAGGCGAGAACGACGGGGTCCTCGATATGCTCGTGCCCCATTTGATTGCTTAGACGCCGCATGTCGTGCCAGGCTTGGGCATCGCGCGCCAGTCCCAGGTGTTCGGCCTGGTCGAGCTTTTTCAGGAATGTGGCGGTGCGCTCGCCATGCGCGGTAAGAGGGGTCGGCAGCAGCTCATTCCCGAGGGTATCCTGGAGTCGGCCGAAGCGGGAGACGAAGGCCTCGACTTGCTCGGCGCGGTCTTCATCCTCTTCCAGCGTCCGCGCACGTGCAGGGGTAAAAGGCCCCGAGAACAAGCAGTTATCGGTCGCGAGCAGGATGACATCGACCTTTCTGCCGCCGCGCGCACGGATGATTCTCCCGACGATTCTGGCCGCCAAAGGCGCAGGCGACTGCACAGGATGCGGGATCTCGACCAGCAGATCGTCGTGCCCACCCCGGGCGTTGTCATCGAGACGTGAGCCGGAGAGCCGCACCTGTGCCAAAGTGCCCGCATGCCGGGCCACGATGCTGCGGCTTGAGCGGATTTGCTCAGCGGTCAGGCGCATGCGGATCACTCGTGGCGGTTCATGGGTGGGTAGCCGTGTCGCTGGAGGAGTTCCTCGCGCTTGGCCGCTTTCAAGTCCTCGCGCACCATCTCGGCGACTAGCTCGCGGAACTGCACGCGGGACCGCCAGCCGAGTCTTTCCCGCGCCTTACTGGCATCCCCCAGCAGGGTGTCGACCTCGGTGGGGCGAAAATAGCGGGGATCGACAGCGACAATACACCCTCCGGTTGGATCATAACCTTTCTCCTCGACCCCCTGGCCGCGCCATTCGATCGAGATGCCGAGCTCGGCGGCCGCGGCGCCGACGAAGTCGCACGCTGTGTTGCTCGCCAGTGGCGATCACGTAGTCATCGGGGGTGTGCTGTTGCAGCATCAGCCACATGGCCTCGACATAGTCGCGCGTATGGCCCCAGTCGCGCATGGCATCGGGTTGCCTAGGTACAGACGGTTCTGCAGCCCCAACTTGATGCGGGTCAGCGCCCGGGTGATCTTGCGGGTGACGAAGGTCTCGCCGCGGATGGGCGATTCGTGGTTGAACAGGATGCCGTTACAGGCATAGATGCCATAAGCCTCGCAGTAGTTGACCGTGATCCAGTAGGCGTAGAGCTTGGCGCAGGCATAGGGGCTGCGCGGGTAGAACGGCGTGGTTTCCCTTTACGGAATCTCCTGCACCAAGCCGTAGAGCTCCGAGGTCGAGGCCTGATAGAAACGGGTTTTGCGCTCAAGCCCCAAGATGCGGATCGCCTCGAGCAGCCGCAGGGTGCCCAGGGCGTCAGAGTCGGCGGTATAATCGGGCGCTTCGCAGGAGACCGCCACGTGGCTCTGCGCGGCGAGGTTGTAGATCTCGTCGGGCTGCACCTGCTGGAGGGTGCGGATGAGCGACGAGGCGTCGGTCATGTCGCCATGGTGTAGGTAAAAAGGCAGGCCTGCCTCGTGTCGGTCGTGATAAAGGTGGTCGATGCGGTCGGTGTTGAACAGCGAGGTGCGCCGCTTGAGCCGAGCACCTCGTAGCCCTTGGCGAGCAGAAATTCGGCCAAATACGCGCCGTCCTGGCCGGTGATGCCGGTGATGAGGGCGGTTTTTTTCATTCCGTCAGTCCTTTTGGGTTTCCCTAAAGCAGAAACACCGTCGCCAGTCCCAGGAAGATGAAGAACCCCATGGAGTCGGTGATGAAGGTGATCAACACGGCCGTACCAAAGGCGGGGTCGCGGCCCAGGCGGTCGATCAGGATGGGTGCGAAGAAGCCGGCGAGTGCGGCGACGGTGAGGTTGAGCAGCATGGCCAGGGCCATGACGGCACCGAGGCCCACGTTGCCGTAGAACAGATAGGTCACCACCCCCATGACCCCACCCCAGACCATGCCGTTGAGCAGCGAG
>CALAMX010000064.1 GCA_937925755.1 uncultured Burkholderiales bacterium | reverse complement strand
AGCAAGGGAATGGGATCGTGGTCGTTGACGAAGCGCATGCGTTCGCCCGGATTGAGTGCATCCAGGGCCCCAAATATTGCGGCATGACGGAAACGCTTGGCGATGCCGCGGGCGTCGAAGTGATAGATACCGTCGGGACGGCTATGGTCATGCACGATCGGGATTTGCATGTCATCTCCTTACCGTGAAAGTCGCGCAGCGACTCTTGATCCCCCCTCCCCCTGGGGGTGAGGGAACGGAGCTGGCGACATTCATACCTCGGGACGGTGTCGCCAGGTCCGACATCGAAGGTTTGCAACAGTGGCTGCGCAGCAACCTCGTTGCGCGCCTCGGCCGTGAGGTTTACGCCGCGCTCGATACCTTGCTCATCTCAGCTTTGCCCTTGTTTCTGCTGCGACCATCATCGGACAATCGACCAGCAGGCGCCTTGACCAAGGTCAATGTCTGCCATCGGCGGGATTCAGGCCGTAGGCGGCGCGTGCGATGAGGTCGGCGCGAAAGGGAACGCCGCTGGGCGCATCAGCGGTGTACGCGCCGCGTCAGTAGAAACGACCAGGTGTTACCCTCACCGAGCGGCTCACCGTCTCTACGCCCTCGCGCTGGGCGCCGAGAGCCATCCACACCACCCGGAGGCCGCGGGCCAAACCGTACAGGAGCGCCAAATCCCGGAGTGGATCGCCACCGGCGAGAGAACCTGCTCATCGCCCGCCAACGGGGTATGGCCGAAGGCACGATGTGAGCGCACGTCAAAGACCTCCTCTAGGCGCTCGAGCTGAACTCGCGCGTGGAGATGGCGGTATACGCCAGCGAACGCTTACGCGGCCAGCGCCGAGTCGCCCTAGCCAGCCAGTTTGATCTTGGTCAAGGCCGCCAGCCGGCTAGCGATTAGGATGCCCGACCATGGTTCGGATCCTGACCCTCCTGACCTCGGCGCCACACCGGGTGCTGTTCCTGCCGGGCGCGATGCAGGGCGTGCTTGCCGTTGCGTTCTGGCTCGTCGCCCTGCTGGCGCACACGGGGACGCTTGCGCCACCGGCGCCCCGATTGCCGGCCTCGGCCCTGCATCTGTGGCTCATGCCCTATGGGCTATTCCCTTTTTTCGTCTTTGG
This sequence comes from uncultured Burkholderiales bacterium, assembly GCA_937925755.1. Classification (GTDB taxonomy): domain Bacteria; phylum Pseudomonadota; class Gammaproteobacteria; order Burkholderiales; family Thiobacillaceae; genus JANWZL01. Next base: position 3,506 of record CALAMX010000064.1, on the reverse strand, counting down.
CTTTCTCTTCACCGCCGTGCCTAACTGGCTTCAGACCGCTCCCCTGGCCAAGGCCGCCTACGTCGGCGTGGCGGTCCTGCTCTCGAGCGGTGTCGCCCTCGCCTATCCCACCGCTTTCTGGCCAGTACTGGCCCTGCCCGCTTGGGGTCTGCAGCTTGCCGGCTGGATCGCGGCACTTTGGGCACTGGGGTGGCTGCTCACCGCACCGCGGCGCACGGCCGCAGCGACCGGTTCGGCGCTGAGCGTGCTGCCCGCCCTCGACCGGCGCCACGCCAAAGTCGCCTGGCTCGCTTGTTTTCTTGGCACGCTGGGCAACCTGCTCTTCGCCCTCTGGCTCACTGGGGCCGAGTTCGCGGCGCTGCCCTGGGTGCAGGCCCTGGGAGTTTGGGGTTTCCTCACGCCCCTCTTTCTCGCCATCTGTCACCGCATGCTGCCCTGGTTCACCAGCCGGGTCATCGCCGGCTATGTCATGTATCGGCCGACCTGGGTGCTCATCGCCTTGGTGGGCCTTGCCTGGCTGCATGGACTGCTGGAGGGACTCGGTCTGCCGGCTTGGACCTGGATTGCCGACCTGCCGCTGGCCGGTCTCACTGCATGGCTGGCCTGGCGGTGGATTCACCCCGATGTTTGGCAGGTGCGGCTGCTGGCCATGCTGCATATCGCCCTGCCCTGGGGGGTGCTGGCCTTCGCCCTCTATGCCATCGACAGCTTGTTGCTGTGGGCAGGCACGGGCACGGGACTCGGCCTCGCCCCATTGCATGCCCTTGGCATCGGCTTTTTTGCCAGCATGCTGCTCGCCATGGCCTCGCGCGTGAGTCTGGGCCATTCCGGGCGCAGATTGGAGGCCGATCGCCTCACCTGGGGACTGTTCTGGCTCGTGCAGGTCGCCGCCGTCGTGCGCATGGTTCCCGACCTGCTGGCATTGCCCCAAGCACACCCCTGGCAGGTCCTTTCCGCCGTACTCTGGCTGGCCGCCTTCATACCCTGGGCCTGGCGCTACGCACCTTTCTACTGGCAGGCGCGGCTGGACGGCAAGGCGGGTTAGTTGAGCGAGGGGGAAAAGGTGAGGCGGACGATCTCAGGCCCTGGCCGCTTCGATCAGGCGTCGGGCAGCCCGCTCACGCCAGTTGTCAGACAGCGCGCTCAACCGCACCAGTGCCGCCAGGTCCGTTCGATCCGGGACTGCAGCGACGAGCGTAGCCGTCAGCCGGCGCACGGACCATTCAGGATGCGGACGTTGCCTCAGTCTGAGATGATCACCAGGCCCCGCCAGCCCGGGCTCCAGGACTCGATAATACCAGCCGCCGCGCCCGCTTCTCTGCACCCGCTCGACCATGTCTGGCAAGTCGAAACGCAGGTTGAGGCGGCGGCAGGGCTGCCGTCCTTGCGAGACCTGCAGGATCACCACACCCAGTTGCCAGACATCGCCCAGGCAGACGGTGTCCTCGGTCAGCCCATACGTGCACAGGTTCTCGCCGAAGGCGCCGGGCACGAATAGTGCGGCCCTGTCCGGACATTCGCGGCGCCAGTGCGCGTAGTGTTCAGCCGGATAGTGGTGCAGGGCCTTGTCCGGGCCGCCGTGGTGCAGGCGGTCGGCCTGTTCGTCGCCGGCCAGGCCGGTGCGCGTGACCTGGACGGGGCCGTCCAGCGGCCGCTTGTCGATACCGCTCGGCAGTCCTTCCGGACCGAGGGGTCGGATACGGCCGCTGTTCAGGGCCAGCAGGGCAGTGGAGATTGGCATGATCCCAAAATCGCAGTTGACCATGTTCAGTTCGATGACGCAAGAGATTCTGCCTCCGGTCACCCTCGCCCGGAGGGTGAACCCGCTATGGGTCGCTTTTCGGTCCAAGCGTGCGCCTGGCTCAAGTGGCGCCAGGCACCCGCTTGAACCGCCCTTCGGGCCCGTTCAACTGCGGTTTTTGACATGATTCGGGAACCCTCGCCACGCTTGTCGCGCCATGTCCCGCCGCCGGGCGTGGCGATCCGATGACCGACTGGGGCTACACGAAGGTAAAGATTACCCGACGGGGTGACTGGTTGTCAGACGGCACAAGCGCGTATCATCCTCAGACTGTGTGAACCCATGAACATGACATCCTCGTTTGTGGCGGCGTCATTCTCAGGCCACCTCCGCGGTCTGCCTGCTCTTGTAATCCACCTGCGCCGACCTGCCTTCCGGAGACCCCATGAAATGCGTAGATGATTTCCGCCTGCGTCTAGGCCAGCACGAGCTGCTGCCGATCGTCATCGGCGGCATGGGCGTGGACATCTCCACGGCGGAACTGGCCCTGGAGGCCGCGCGTCTGGGCGGCATCGGCCACATCTCGGACGCCATGGTGCCCACCGTCTCGGACCGGCGCTTCAAGACGCGCTACGTCAAGGACAAGCTGCAGCAATACAAGTACAACGTCGCCAACTCCGACAAGCGGCTGGTGCAGTTCAACCTGCATCAGCTCGCCGAGGCCACCCGCTTGCATGTGGGCCGCACCATGGAGGCGAAACGTGGGCCTGGGCTCATCTTCATCAACTGCATGGAGAAGCTGACCATGAACGCCGCGCGCGAGACGCTGCGCGTGCGCCTGCGTTCGGCCCTGGATGCCGGCATCGATGGCATCACCCTATCCGCCGGGCTGCATCTGAACTCCTTCGCCCTGATGGCCGATCACCCGCGCTTTCGCGACGCAAAGTTGGGTATCATCGTCTCCTCGGTGCGGGCGCTGCAGCTTTTCTTGCGCAAGAATGCCCGCCTCGACCGGCTGCCCGACTATGTCATCGTCGAAGGGCCGCTCGCCGGCGGCCACCTGGGCTTCGGGCTCAACGACTGGATGAAGTACGACCTCACCAGCATCGTCGACGAGGTGCTTGGCTTTCTGCGCCAGGAGCAGCTCACGATCCCGGTCATCCCCGCAGGCGGCATCTTTACCGGCACGGATGCCGTCGGCTTCCTGGAGCGCGGCGCCGCAGCCGTCCAAGTGGCCACCCGCTTCACCGTCACCCACGAGTGCGGTCTGCCCGACCACGTCAAACAGCACTATTTCAACGCCGAGGCAGACGACATCGAGGTCAATGGCCTCTCGCCCACCGGCTATCCCATGCGCATGCTCAAGAGCAGCCCCGGCATCGGCGCCGGCAATCGCCCCAATTGCGAGGCCTACGGTTATCTCCTCGACAACGACGGCCGCTGCGCCTACATCGACGCCTACAACCGCGAGGTCGCGCGCCACCCCGGCGCCAAGAAGATCTCGGTGAAGGACAAGACCTGTTTATGCACCCACATGCGCAATTTCGACATCTGGACCTGTGGGGCCTATGCCTATCGGCTCAAGGACACCAGCCGTCGCCTGCCGGATGGGCGCTGGCAACTGCTCAGCGCGGAGCACGTCTTCCGCGACTACCAGTTCAGCAAGGACAACCAGATCGCCCTGCCACCCCCAGAGCCGAGTATGGCCAATTGAGGCCTTAGGAAGCTCTGCATAACCCGGCGAGCGGGATTGAACGCCGCGCGC
>CALAMX010000063.1 GCA_937925755.1 uncultured Burkholderiales bacterium | reverse complement strand
TCTCCATGTGGGCTCTCAAGGTCTCTTCCTCACACCTACCTAGCACCCGATTCCACCCTCTCAGGCTCCTCAAGCACTAGATATACACCCAAAAACCCATGCCCACACTTCAAAGGCTGGTTGAATTGTTAAAGAACCGTTCCCGTGTCATCAATCTGACATCAACGTCGGGAGAGCTGCGCACTATACGGACAGACCAGGCGGCAGTCAAGGGTTTTTTTTAAATTTTTCTCAGCCGAACAAAAAGTATTACAAATCAATTGGTTGCGATCTTCAGGGTGACACGGGCGAAGCGCCGCTTGCCCACCTGCGCGACGACCTCGCGGCCGGCCGCGACCACCAGCCCTTTGTCTTCCACCCTCTGCCCATCCAAGCGGACTGCTCCACCCGCGATCTGTCGGAGGGCCTCGGAGGTGCTGGCGACCAGCCCCGCCTGCTTGAGCAACTGGGCGATGGGCAGCCCTTGCGGGGGGGCGTCGAGGCTGACCTCGGGCATCTGCGCCGGCAGGGCGCCGCGGGAGAAGCGCGCCTCGAAGTCTTCCCGCGCAGCCTGAGCGGCTGCGGCGCCATGGAAGCGGGTGACGATTTCTAGGGCGAATTCGACCTTGATGTCACGGGGATTACGTCCCTCCTCCACTTCCCGTCGCCACTGCCGGATGGCAGCAAGCGGCCTGAATGAGAGCAGCTCGATGTACCGCCACATGAGGGTGTCGGAGATGGACATCAGCTTGCCGAACATCTCGTTGGGCGGCTCGTTGATGCCAATGTAGTTGCCCAGCGACTTGGACATCTTCTGTACACCGTCGAGCCCTTCCAGGATGGGCATGGTCAGCACCACCTGCGGGGGCTGGCCATAATGCTTCTGCAGCTCGCGCCCGACCAGCAGGTTGAATTTCTGGTCGGTGCCACCGAGCTCGACATCCGCGCGCATGGCCACTGAGTCGTAGCCCTGGATGAGGGGGTAGAGGAATTCATGGATGGCGATGGGCTGGCCGTTGTGGTAGCGCCGGGCAAAGTCGTCGCGTTCGAGCATGCGCGCCACGGTGTACTTGGCGGCGAGCTGGATGAGACCCGCCGCGTCCATCTGCCCCATCCAGCTTGAGTTGAACATGACCAGGGTCTTTTCCGGATCGAGGATCTTGAAGATCTGGCTCTCGTAGGTGCGGGCGTTATCGATCACCTCGTCGCGCGTGAGCGGTTTACGGGTGACATTCTTGCCAGTCGGGTCCCCGATCATGCCGGTGAAGTCGCCGATCAGGAACATGACCTCGTGGCCCAGGTCCTGGAACTGGCGCAGCTTGTTGATGAGGACGGTGTGGCCCAGATGCAGGTCGGGGGCGGTCGGATCGAACCCGGCCTTGACGCGCAGGGGGCGGCCGGTCTTGAGCTTTTCGACGAGTTCCGCCTCGATCAACAGCTCGTCCGCGCCGTGCTTGATGATGGCGAGGGCTTCTTCGATGGAGGGCATGTGACTGGAGCGGGTGATGGGAATCGAACCCACGTCATCAGCTTGGGAAGCTGAGGTTCTACCATTGAACTACACCCGCATGGTAGGATTGCGGCCCATAATACTACTCGATTTCGCTGTTGGTTAGAAGATGATCACCGTATCCGTCAACGGCCAGATGCACCAGTTTGAACCGCCGCTTGACGTCGCCGGCCTGCTTCGATCGCTCGATCTCGCGGGCAAGCGGGTGGCCGTGGAATGTAACGGCGAGATCGTGCCCAAGAGCCAGCACGGTTCTACCCCCATCGCCGATGGTGACCGCATCGAGATCGTCGTTGCCGTCGGCGGCGGCTGATGCGAGCCGAGTCCTCTAGCCCAGCCCCCCCTTCCAACCCATCCCCCCTCGCCTGTATGGACCCGCTCGTCATCGCTGGTAAGAGCTACACCTCCCGCTTGCTGGTGGGCACCGGCAAATACAAGGACTTTGCCGAGACGCGCGCGGCCATCGATGCCGCCGGTGCCGAGATCGTCACGGTGGCGATCCGTCGCACGAACATCGGCCAGGAGCCAGGGCAGCCGAGCCTTCTCGATTATGTGCCGCCCGAGCGCTTCACCCTGCTGCCCAACACCGCCGGCTGCTACACGGCCGAGGATGCGATCCGTACCTTGCGTCTGGCGCGCGAGCTGCTCGATGGACACGACCTGGTGAAGCTGGAGGTTCTAGGCGACCCGCAGACCCTCTACCCCAATGTGGTCGAGACCCTCAAGGCGGCCGAGACGCTGGTGAAAGAAGGCTTCAAGGTCATGGTCTATACCTCGGACGACCCCATCGTCGCCCGTCAGCTCGAGGAGATCGGCTGTGTCGCCATCATGCCGCTCGCCTCACTCATCGGCTCGGGTATGGGCATCCTCAACCCCTGGAACCTGCAGATCATCATCGACCGCGTCAAAGTACCGGTGATCGTCGATGCCGGTGTCGGCACGGCCTCGGATGCGGCGATCGCCATGGAGCTCGGCTGTGATGCGGTGTTGATGAACACTGCCATCGCCGCTGCCAAGAACCCGGTGCTGATGGCCAGCGCCATGCGCAAGGCGGTGGAGGCCGGCCGCGAGGCGTTTCTCGCCGGCCGCATGCCGAAGAAGGCCTATCAGGCCAGCCCAAGCTCCCCTTTGACTGGTCTGATCGGCAGTTGAGCGAGCAACCTGCAGCGGGGCAGCCACACCGCCCCATCCGCAGCTTCGTCCGGCGTGCCGGCCGTATGGGACCTGGGCAGGCGCGGGCGCTGGCCGAGTTGGGACCGCGCTTCCTCATCCCCTATGCTGAGTCACCCCTGGACCTTGACGCCGCATTCGGCCGCAAGGCGCCGAAGGTGCTGGAGATTGGCTTCGGCATGGGCGAGACCACCGCGCGTATTGCCGCCGAACATCCGGATATCGATTATCTCGGTGTCGAAGTGCACACCCCGGGCGTGGGTGCCTTGCTCAAGCGCATCGGCGAGCTCGGACTCAGCAACGTGCGCATCATCCAGCACGACGCCGTGGAGGTGGTGCGCCACATGCTACCCGTAGCGAGCCTCGATGGTGTACACATCTTTTTCCCCGACCCTTGGCACAAAAAGCGCCACCACAAGCGCCGCCTAATCCAGCCCGAATTTGTCCGTCTGCTCGTGAGCCGGCTCAAGACTGGGGCTTACCTCCATCTAGCCACGGACTGGGAGGACTATGCTTGGCAGATACTGGAAGTCCTCACCGCCGAGCCTCTGCTCGTCAATACGGCGGAGGGCTTTGCTGCCCGGCCGACCTACCGGCCGCTGACCAAGTTCGAACAGCGTGGCCTGCGCCTAGGCCACAAGGTCTGGGACTTGCTCTTCCGCCGAACCTGAACGTCGAGCGCCCGACGGTCTGACGAAGCAGCGACAGGCGCGACGATGTCGCGGCCGGTCACCAGACCGCCAGGGTCGTGCCGAGCGGCTTCCGATGCGGGTGCTGTTGGCACGCGCGCTGCTTGGCTTGTGGCCATCCGAGCCGAAGAGACGATCCCATGCATGCAATCCTGACCGAAGGTCATGGTCACCGCCCCTTGATCCGCTTCGATGACGGGCGCGTAGGCATCCCGGTCAACCTCCACTTCCGGTCGCGCCACGACTTCCTGTCCGTGCTAGGGCGCCAGGTGGAGGTGGTGTCGCGCCTATCGGACCTGCACTACACGGTGCGGCTGCCTGGCGCGCCGGAGCATCTGCGATCGCATTCTGCGACTTAGGAGGACAGAGGGTAAGATGGCGGCTTTATGCCCCCCTCATGCCCATGCCTGAACTCGGTGAACTGATCAAGCTCGCGATCAGCCTGTTCGCCATCGTCGATCCCATCGGCAGCATCCCCATGTTCCTGACCGCCACCCACGGCTGGCCCGCCGAGCGGCGAGTGCAGGCGGCGATGGCAGCAGCACTCACAGTGCTCATCGTGCTGGGGCTGTCGGTCTTCCTGGGCACGACCATCCTGCAGTTCTTCGGCATCAGTCTCGCCTCCTTTTCCGTGGGAGGGGGACTGCTGCTCCTGCTCTTGGCGATCTCGATGATGCAGGCCAAGAGCACACCGATCCGGCAGACCGAGGAGGAGGCCGTGGAGGCGGTCGAACGCGAGTCGGTCGGCGTGGTGCCCTTAGGGGTGCCGCTGCTGGCCGGGCCGGGGGCGATCACCCAAGTCATCCTCGCCAGCCACAATACCGGCGGCAGCCTGTGGCTGCATCAGTTGTTGTTGTTGCTGCCGATCGCCCTCGTGGCCCTGTCGGTTTGGATCGTATTCCGGGCGGCCATCCCGATGAGCCGGCAGATGGGCACCACTGGCATCCACATCGTCACCCGGCTGATGGGACTGATCATCGCCGCGATCTCGGTGGAGATGATCGCCCGCGGCCTCATTGAACTCTTCCCTGGTCTCGCCAGCTGAGCTCAGGGTTTGAGGGCGTAGCGAAGGCTTATAATCCTAAAAACCGCAGTTGACCGCTTTTTTGTGTTACAACGTCATGAATCCATTGAAGGATGTGGTCTCGATACGACTCACCCGCAGGGTGAGCCCGCTACGGGCCCGCTTTGCGGCCCAAGCGGGTGTCTGGCTTTGTGTCTGCGACGAAACTCGCCCGGTCGTTTGGAAAGTCTACCGGGCTCGTTTTCGCTCCTCCTTGCAGGGAGGGCGCCCCGCAGCGTCGGCCGAGGGGCCCCGCGCAAGCGGGGATCGGCCAGCGCAGGGGATGCCGGCGACCGCGGGGGGCGCCAGCATCCCGCGACGGGGTCGCATCCCCAGAAGGGGCCCCTGCTTCGCCCGTCGCGGTCGCCCTGCGGCGTCGTCG
>CALAMX010000062.1 GCA_937925755.1 uncultured Burkholderiales bacterium | reverse complement strand
TGGCTTCGGCCTTGCCCTTCAGTCCAGCGAAGTCGAGCAGGGGCGGGATGCGCGCCTCGATCACCCGGCGGCTTAGGCCGAAGTAGCGACCATAGGCGAGTAGGTTCTCGCGCACGCTGAAGTCCGGGTCCAGGCTATCGGCCTGTGGTACCACGCCCACCCGCTGGCGGGCCGCGGCGGCCTCGCCGGGCAGACGATGGCCCAGCAGGTGAATCTCGCCGGCATCGGCCTCGATCAAGCCCAGCGCCAGGCGCAGCGTCGTGGTCTTGCCGGCGCCATTGGGTCCGAGCAGACCGTGACAGCGGCCGGGGACGATCTCCAGGGAGACATCGTCGACCACGGCGGTGGCCCCGTAGCGCTTGGTCAGACCCCTGAGGATGAGGGGGGACACAACAGGCTCCGGACGGTTTCGCGCAGGGCGATGAGCTTACCGTGGAAGAAATGGTCCGCCGCTGGCAGGACGATGAGCGGGATGGCGTGCCGGCGGGCATAGGCCTCGACCTGGGTAAGCGGTATCAACTCGTCTGCCTCGCCATGAATGATGGTGGTCGGTAGGGGCGGCGGCCCGAACGGATAGAGTGTCACGGCAGGGGCGACGAGGATGAGGCGTTGGGCCTTAAGGCGGCCGGCGAGCCGGTGCTGGACATACGCGCCGAAGGAGAAGCCCATGAGCGACCAGGGAAGGTTAGGATGGCGTCGTTCGATCTCCCCGGCCACGGTAAGCAGGTCCTCGGTCTCGCCGAGGCCATGGTCGAACGCCCCTGTGCTCGCTCCGACCCCGCGGAAGTTGGGCCGCACGGCGATGAGCCCACAGGCCAGGGCGGCGCGGGCGAGCATCGTCGTCACTTTGTTGTCGAGGCTGCCGCCGTGCAGGGGGTGCGGGTGGGCGATCAGCGCCAGACCGCACACCGCCCCGGGCGGGGTCTCGATCACGGTCTCGACGACACCACCGTCGTGACTCGGGAGCAGCAGCCGCGCCCCACCAGCCGGCCGCAGCCCGACAGGGGCATGCGGAGCGGTCGTCATTTCAGTCGAGTTTCAGACGCTCGACCACGCGACCGTCGCGCAGGTGCGACTCCAAGATCTCGTCGATGTCGGCTTCGTCGACATAGGTGTACCAGACCGCATCGGGATAGACCACGCAGACCGGCCCTTCGGCGCAACGGTCGAAACAGCCGGCGCGGTTGATGCGGCAATCGCCGCCCTTGCCGTGCAGCCCCATCTGTTTGGCCTTTTTCTTGGCATACTCGAACATGGCCTCGGCGTTGTGTTGCGTGCAGCACGGGCCGCCGTCCTCGCGCACGTTCAGGCAGAAAAACAGGTGATGTCGGTAGTAGCTCATAGTTCGTCATATTTGGCGCACGAGCCCTTGGCCTTGTGCACCGGGTACTTACGTGCGTTGATGTCCAGTTTTTCCGCCGCCGCCTGCAGGAGATCCACTTCGAGCACATTGGCCAGGCTGACGAGGTAGATCAGCACATCGGCCATCTCCTGCTTTACCGCCGCACGTTTGTGCTCGGGCAGGTTCATACTCTCTTCCGGGGTAAGCCACTGGAAGGGCTCCAACAGCTCGGCCGCTTCGACCACCAGCGCGGCGGCGAGGTTCTTAGGCGTGTGGTAGAGGTGCCAATCCCGCTCGCGACCGAACTCGCGGACGGCGTCGGCTAGTTCGGACAGGGAGTTAAAGGACATAGGCGCTGTGGTCGCTATTATTTGCGTACATACAGTGTACCACTGGGACGCTGTCCCAGACCGTGCGCGGCGACAACCCAGTCATTGGCTGGCCTGGCGTTTGCTAGTCTTGTACCTGTTGTGAAAAAGGCTTGTGGCATAATCACCGCGGCTGTGTCAGAACCAAAGGGGGTCATCATGAAGCGTCTCGTTCTGCCTGCATTGCTCGCCATGCTGGTTGGCTGTTCCACCCAGCCCATCTACCCGCCCGCCCCCGCCAAGGCCCCGGGTGGCTTCGACTGGTCTTATCTGCTCGGCCCCGGCGACACGGTCAACGTCTTCGTCTGGGGCAATCCTGAGGTGTCGGGCTCCTTCCCCATCCGCCCCGACGGCAAGTTGACCATGAACCTCATCGAGGATCTGCCCGCCAGCGGCAAGACACCGACCCAGCTGGCGCGCGAGATCGAGAAAAACCTCGCCCGCTACATCCAGGATCCCATCGTCACGGTGATCGTGGCCGGCGGCGCCGGTCCCTACAGCCAGCAGATCCGCGTGCTGGGTGAGGCCACCAAGCCGCAGACCCTCACCTACCGGGAGAATATGTCGCTCATCGATGTGATGATCAGTGTGGGCGGTATCACCGATTTCGCCGCCGGCAACAAGGCCAGCATCTTGCGCGTGGTGGACGGCAAGCCGCAGCAATTCGCCGTGCGCCTGGAGGACCTACTCAAGGCGGGCGACATCTCGGCGAACGTGGAGATGATGCCAGGCGACGTGCTGATCATCCCGGAGAGCTGGTTCTAAGCCCCACGGCTCACCCACTGCGGGCTATCAGAGGACCGACGCGGATCATTTATGAACGAACAGATTGCGCAGTTGTTGGGCATCGCCAGGGGAATATGGCGGCGGCGCTGGTTGGTACTCGGGGTGACCTGGCTGGTGTGCATCGTCGGCTGGGTGTGGATCTACCTCCTGCAGAACGAGTACCGGGCGCAGGCCAGGGTTTACGTCGACACCCAGTCGCTACTCAAGCCACTGCTGCAAGGGCTGGCCATCCAGCCCAATTTCGAGCAACAGGTGGCGATGATGACCCGTACCCTGGTCAGTCGCCCCAACCTGGAGAAGGTGGCGCGCATGACCGACCTGGACCTGCGCGCCAAAGACCCCAAGGCGCTAGAGGCGCTCTACGCAGACCTGGCCAAACGGATCCAGCTCGAGGGGACTACGCGGGAGAACCTGTACACCATTGGCTTCGTGCACGCCAATCCGGATCTTGCCAAACGGGTGGTGCAGGCGCTGCTGACCATCTTCACCGAGCAGAGCCTGGGCAGTACTCGCCGGGACCTCACCAACACCCAGAAATTCCTCGACGACCAGATCAAGTCCTACGAGGCCCGGCTACTGGAGAAGGAAAAACAGATCGAGGAGTTCAAGCGCCGTAATGTCGGCCAGATGCCCGGCCAGGGCGGCGGCTTTTTCGCCCGCGTCGAGGCGCTCGACCAGAGCTTGCGCGAGACGCGGCTGCAATTGGAGGAGGCGGTCAACCGCAAGAAGCAGCTGGAGCAGCAGCTTGCCGAGCAGGAGGAGACGATCTCCACGCCCATGCTGCCACCGCCCGTGACGACGGTCAGCAACAGTCTGATCGACAACCGTATCAATGCCCTGCAGACGCAGCTCGACAACCTGCGCCTGCGCTACACCGACCTTCACCCCGAGATCCAGCGCGTCAAGGGCCTGATCGCCAGTCTGCAGGAGCAGAAGGCCAAGGAGGAGGAGGCCGCGCGCGCCGCCGAGGCCGCCCGGGCCAAGGAAAACCCGGTGGCCGCCAAGGCCCAGAACCCCGTCTATCAGCAGCTGTCGATCGCCATCGCCGAAGCCGACGCCACCGTGGCCTCCCTGCGCGCCCGGGTCCGGCAACTCGAACAGCAGCGCGCCGAGCTCCTACGCAAGGCGGACCTGCTGCCGCAGCTCGAAAACGAGCTTGCCCAGCTCATGCGCGACTACGACATCTACAAGAGCAACTACACCGCCCTGCTGGCGCGCCGTGAGTCGGCGGTGATGACCGGCGAGGTCGAGGCCAAGACCGATACCGTGGAGTTCCGCGTGATCGATCCGCCGCGCGTGGACACCAAACCGGCTTGGCCCAACCGCCCCCTGTTGATCTCGGTCACCCCGCTGGTTGGGCTGGGTGCCGGCATCGCCCTGGCCTTCCTGCTCGTGCAACTGCGACCCACAGTCGACACCCGCCGGCAGTTGCGTGAGCTGACAGGGCTGCAGCCGCTTGGCGTGGTCAGCCGGGTCGAGACCAGCGCTTATCGGCTGCGCCAGCGCCGGCTCAACCTCAGCTACGCCCTTGGTGCAGGCATGCTGATGATGGCCTATGGGGTGTTGATGACCTACTACCTGGTCCTGTCCCCCGCCGCCTGACGATCGAAGGAGAACGTCCATGAGCATCATCGAAAAAGCCGCAGGCAAGCTGGGGGCCCAGTATCAGACGCCGCCGGTGCAGGGACTGCTCACCGGGGAAAACATACAGCGCGAGCGGGCGCTGATCGAGGAGTCGATCGAGCGGGCGGCCGCGTCTTTTGGCGAGACCTCGGCAAGGCCATCGCGCAATCCCCCTGTCCTCGACGAAGATGGGCCCAGCACGGTCTGGGGTGGGACCTCGCGCCAGGTCTCAGTCGACATCGCACGCCTCAAGGCAATGGGCATGGTCACGCCAGACGCCGGCCGCGATAAGATCGCCGAGGAGTTTCGCCTAATCAAGCGGCCCTTGCTGGCGCGAGCCTTCGGCCATGGCGACACGCCACGCGTGCCGCGCGGCAACCTGATCATGGTCACCAGCAGCCTGCCTGGTGAGGGCAAGTCCTTCACCGCCATCAATCTGGCCATCAGCATGGCAACAGAGATGGAGCACACCGTGTTGCTGGTCGACGCCGACGTGGCCAAGTCGGCCATCCCCCGCTACCTGGGCATCGAGGCGAAGGAGGGGCTGATCGATGTCCTGCGCAACCCGCGGCTGCCGCTATCGGACGTCCTGATCAAGACCGACATCGCCAAGCTCACGGTGCTGCCGGCCGGGCCCTCCATTGCCCATGCCAACGAGCTTTTGGCAAGCTCCGCAATGAAGGCCTTCGTCGAGGATATCGCCAACCGCTATCCGGACCGCATCGTCCTGTTCGACTCGCCGCCGCTGCTGGCGACCAGCGAGGCGACGGTGCTGGCCAGTTACATGGGCCAGATCGTCTTCGTGGTCGAGGCCGAGCGCACGCCGCAGGAGGCGGTGAAGGACGCCCTCGCGCTCATCTCCGGCTGTGAACACATCGGTCTCGTGCTCAACAAGGTGCCCGCTCGCAGCGTCCATGGTGAATACTATGGCTATGGATACGGCTACGGTTATGGATACGGCTATGGCGAGTACGGCCGGTAGGGAAGCTTTGCAGAACCCGGCGAGCGGGATTGAGCGTGGTGCGCCCGAAGCGCTAGCCGCGAGACATGACATGGGGCTAGGCGAGGGAGCGAAAACGGAGTTTCGGCGTAGGCTAACATGCGCGCAGCGCATGTTAAGCCGCGTAGCGGCGGCCGGAGCCAACACCGCGCAACGAAGCCGAGCGCCCGCGCAGTCAGTTAGGCAGAGTTTCCTGAGGCGATCGCGGCGTCCAACCCTTCTGTTCCTCGCCCTCTCAACCCTACTGCCGGCGGCGGCCGGAGCGAGGGACTGGCAGTGGATGCCGCGGCTGAGCCTGGCGGAACGCTATTCCGACAACGTCTTTCTGCGACCGGAAGGGCTCGAGCGCAGCGACTGGATCACCGAGGTGACCCCGGGCATCTCGGTGCGACGCGAAGGGCGCAGGCTCAAGGTGGAGGCGGACTACAGCCTGACGGGCTTTCTCTACGCCAATGACACCGACCGCAGTCGCATCCGCCACCATCTACGGGGGCAGGCTCAGTCGGAATTGATGGAAGATTGGTTCTATCTGGACGTAACAGCGCGTGCCTCACAGGATCTGATCGATTATGTCAACGGCATCGGTCTGGGGGATGCAGTGGGGATCCAGAATACCCGCCAGACCTACGGCTTTTCCTTGAGCCCCTACCTCAAGCACCGCTTTGGCTCGGACGCCACAGTCGAACTACGGCTGCGGCGTGATCAGTACTACACCAGCGGCGGCTCCGAGCGTGACGGTAGTGCCAACCAATACAGTTTCGCGGCACAAAGCGGCAGCAACTTTTTCCCGCTGTCCTGGAACCTGAGCTACAGTCGCCGCGAGACCGATTACCAGAGCCAGGCCGACACCGTAAGCGAGCAGGCCTCTGGCTATGCACGCCTGCAGTTGCGACAGGGCTTCGGATTGACCGCCCAGGCGGGCCTGCAAAAGGGCAATTTTCCCGGTGCCAGCAATCGCATCCGCGACTTTTCCTATTACGGCTTGGGTGTGTATTACACACCAGGCCGGCGCCTCTTTGGCGAACTGGCCTACAACTGGTCGGATCAAGGCGACTTCGTCAGCGGCAGTATCACCCTGCAGCCGACCCTGCGCACCACCCTCAACGCCTCCAGCACCCAGCGCAACTTCGGCCGCAGTCACGCCCTGAGTCTCAATCACCGCACGCGCCGGTCCAATTGGGGGCTGGTCTATCGGGAGACCCTGACCAGCTACGATGAACGGTTTTTCGAAAACCTCTTCGACGCTTGGCAATGCGGCGACGTCTTGGTTGCCCCCGTTCCCCCTGGGTCGGAAGTTGCACCGGGTTGTCGGCGGTTGAGCGATGCTGCGCTGGCGAATTTGTTCGGTCCCACGGCGTTCACCCCTGTGACATTGGAAAAGAATTTCGTCAACAAAGGGTTGACGGGACTGTTCAGCTATCAACTGCGAAGATCGACGATCAGGCTGAGTCTATTCGACAATCGACAGCAATATCAAGGTACTGCGATCCAAGGACGCGAGGACCGCCGCACCGGGCTGCAGGCATCCCTGAGCGTGCAGCCGGGTGAGCGAACCACCGTTACCCTATCCACCGGCTACTCGCATCTGGAGGTGGACGACCCGAACAACACGGCCAATGCGCGCGAAGACGATTACTGGAACATCGGGCTGACCCTGACGCGACGCTTCCAGCCGGACGTCAGTGGTAGCCTGGAGCTGCGCCATCAGCAGCGCGACTCCAACCTGAGCCACCAGGACTACACGGAAAACTCCGTGGCCGCCCGACTCGACATGCGGTTCTGAGCGATTCCGAGCATGTACGAAGCCTATTACCAACTGCGTGACAAGCCCTTCCAGCTCAACCCGGATCCACGCTTCTTCTATGGCAGTCGGGGGCACAAGCGGGCCTTTTCCTATCTCGAATATGGTCTATCGCTGGGCGAGGGCTTCATCATCATCACCGGCGACGTGGGCGCGGGCAAGACCATGCTGGTCAAGCATCTGCTCAAGAAGCTGGAGCGCGGCCACTATCTGGTGGCCAACCTGGTCAGCACCCAGCTCGACGCCGACGACATGCTACGCAGCGTCTCGGCCGCCTTCGGCCTGGACTATGAGCACCTGTCCAAGGCGGCCCTGCTCAACAATCTGCAGACCTTTCTGCGCGACACCCTGCGTCAGGGTCGGCGGGCACTGCTGATCGTCGACGAGGCGCAGAACCTGTCGGCCAAGGCGGTGGAGGAGCTGCGCATGCTGTCCAACTTCCAGGAGGGTGAGAAGTCGCTGCTGCAGAGCTTCCTGCTGGGGCAACCGGAGTTCCGCGACACCCTGCAAGGTCCCGAGATGCAACAGCTCAGGCAACGGGTGATCGCCTCCTATCACCTGGGCCCCATGGACCGTGACGAGACCATGGGCTATATCCTGCACCGCCTCAAGACGGTGGGTTGGGACGGTAACCCGGCCTTCACCGAGGATGCCTTCGACGCCATCCACGCCTTCTCGGGCGGGGTGCCGCGCCGCATCAACACCCTGTGCGACCGCCTGCTGCTTTTTGGTTTTTTGGAAGAGCGCAACCAGTTCGACGCGCGGGCAGTGCAGGAGGTGATCGCCGACCTCAAGCAGGAGGTGCATCACCAGAACGCGCCACCACGGCAGACCCCGTCGCCCGCTACATCCGCTGCGGCCCCGATGGCCGTCAACGTCGCCCTGCCGGTCGAGCTGGAGGAGCGCATCACCCAGATCGAGCGGGGGCTCACTCGCCTGATCCCCATGGTGCGCAAGATCCTCTATGCGGTGAGCGAGGGCCAGGAGCGCGACTAAATGCATTCCTGCGAGGTGTTGTGCGTGGTCGGCGCACGCCCCAACTTCATGAAGATCGCCCCCATCATGGCCGCCTTCGACGCCAAGCCCGTCCGCGCCAGGCTGGTGCACACCGGGCAGCACTACGACGCCGCCATGAGTGACAGCTTCTTCGCGCAGCTCGACATCCCGCGCCCACACGTCAATCTGGAGGTCGGCTCCGCCAGCCACGCCGTGCAGACCGCGGAGATCATGCGCGCTTTCGAACCGGTACTCGACCACGAGGCGCCGCGCGCGGTACTGGTGGTGGGGGACGTGAACTCCACCATTGCCTGCGCCCTGGTGGCGGCGAAGAAAGGCGTGCCGGTGATCCATGTCGAGGCGGGACTGCGGAGTTTCGACCGCCGTATGCCCGAGGAGATCAACCGGGTCCTCACCGACCAGATCTCCGACCTGCTCTTCACCACCGAGCGTTCTGCCCTCGACAATCTCAGACGTGAGGGGATTGCACCCGAACGGATCCACTTCGTCGGCAATGTGATGATCGACACCTTGCGGCGCAATCTGCCGCGTGCCATCCCGGTCGAGCAGACCCTGGGCCATCGACCCAAGGGTGGGTATGCCGTTTTGACCCTGCACCGCCCGGCCAACGTCGATGACCCCGACGTTTTGGCGACACTGCTGGATACCATGGCGCGCCTCGCCACCCGCCTGCCGTTGATCTTCCCCATCCACCCGCGCACGCGGGCGGCCGCCGAGCGTTTCGATTTGGCCGACCGCCTGGAGCGGCCGGGCATACGGCTGCTGCCGCCGCAGGGTTATCTGGAGATGCTGGGGCTCGTGCGCGAGGCCACCCTGGTGTTGACCGACTCGGGGGGGCTACAGGAAGAGACCACGGCCCTGGGCGTACCCTGCATCACCCTGCGTGAGAACACGGAGCGGCCGATCACGCTGACTGAAGGCACCAATACCCTGACTGGCCCCGACCCGGAAAAGATCCTGCAATGTTTCGACGACATCCTGACGAGCGGCGGCAAGCGCGGACGCATCCCCGAGTACTGGGACGGACGGGCCGCGGAGCGCATCGCTACGATCGTGCGCGACTGGTTGGATCGCTGACGGAATTTCGTCGAAAGGCACGAAAGGACGTGTGGCTCTTTCGAGCCTGGCCGGTCGGCGAGGCGTGACATGCACCCTTCCGGGACATCAGTCCTGGCGCGCGTATTGCTTGCCTGACGGACGGCGTGAGGAGGCTGACAAGGACATGAGCCTGCGGGGGAGAACATGCGCAACGTGATGAGCGTCGATGTGGAGGACTACTTCCAGGTCGCCGCCTTCGCCGACCGCATCCCGCCTGACGAATGGGGGCGCTGGCCCTGCCGGGTGGAGGCCAACGTCGAGCGCATCCTGGTGCTGTTCGACGAACATGGAGTGAAGGCCACTTTTTTCACCCTGGGCTGGATTGCCGAGCGTTACCCAGGGCTCGTGCGCCGCATCAGCGCCAATGGACACGAGATCGCCAGTCATGGCTACGGCCACCAGCGCGCGAGCGAGATGAGCCGCTCGGCCTTCCGTCAGGACGTCGTCCGCGCCAAGGCCCTGCTCGAGGACATCGCCGGCGTGGCGGTACGCGGCTATCGCGCCCCCAGTTTTTCCATCGGCCAAAGCAACCTCTGGGCCTTGGACGAGCTGGTGGCCGCCGGCTACGCCTACAGCTCCAGCATCTACCCCATCGCCCACGACCATTACGGCATGCCGCATGCCCCGCGTTTCCCTTACCGACCGGCGCGCTGTCCGCAGCTGCTCGAGCTGCCGCCGACCACGGTCAAACTGGCCGGCCGCAATCTACCAGCGGCCGGCGGTGGCTTCTTCCGCCTGTTGCCCTATGCCGTGTCACGACGACTGATCGAGCGCGTCAACCGCCTGGAGGGCCAGCCCTGTATGTTTTATTTCCACCCCTGGGAGGTCGATCCGGATCAGCCGCGGGTGCCCGGTGCCAGTGCGCGGAGCCGCTTTCGCCACTACGTGAACCTACAGCGCATGGAGGGCAAGCTCCGGCGGTTGCTCAAGGATTTTCGCTGGGGGCGGGCGGACGAGGTCCATGCCGCGTCCTTGGCCGACGTGTCGGCCGTCTGCGTCCCGGATCCACAGTCTGCCCTCACCTAAACGCATGACCGAACTGATCGTCCGAACGGCTGGGGACGGCGATGCCACCGCCTGGGATGCCTTCGTTCAGGCCACGCCCGAGGCCACATTCTTCCATCGCTATGCCTGGCGCCAGATCAATGTGAACGTCTTCGGCCATACCCCGCACTACCTCCTGGCGGAGCGCGCTGGGCAGATCGAGGGGGTGCTGCCGCTGGTCGAGGTGAAGAGCCGGTTGTTCGGGCATGCCCTGGTCTCCACGCCGTTTTGTGTCTATGGCGGGATCGCGGCAGTGAACGAGGCCGCGCGCGCGGCGCTCGACGCCCATGCCCAGCAACTGGCGCAGTCGCTGGGGGTGGGGCACTTGGAATACCGTGACCGCGACCGACCGCTGCACGAGGACTGGCCGGGTACCGATCTCTATGTCACCTTCCGCAAGCCGATCGAGCCGGAGGTGGAGAAAAATATGCTGGCCATCCCGCGCAAGCAGCGTGCCATGGTGCGCAAGGGCATCAAGAACGGGCTCATCGCCGAGCTGGAGGCGGGGGTGGACGGTTTTTTCCGCGTCTATGCCGACAACGTCCGCCGCCACGGCACACCGGCCCTGCCCAAGCGTTATTTCGCCGCCTTACGCGAGGCATTCGGGCGTGATTGCGAAGTGTTGCTGGTGCGTACCCCGGCAGGGAAAGTGGTGAGCGGGGTACTCTCCTTCCGTTTCCGTGACGAGATCCTGCCCTATTACGCTGGTGACACGGTCGAGGCGCGGGCACTCGCCGCCAACGACTTCAAGTATTGGGAGGTGATGCGCCGCGCCTGTGAGCAGGGGGTGCGCCTGTTCGACTACGGCCGCAGCAAGGTCGGTACCGGGCCCTATGATTTCAAGCGCAACTGGGGCTTCGAGCCACAACCGCTCAACTACCGGTACAAGCTCGTGCGTGCCCAGCGGTTGCCGGAAAACAACCCCAACAACCCCAAGTATCGCCTGTTCATCCGCGCCTGGCGGCGCCTGCCGCTGCCGGTGGCAAACTTCTTGGGGCCTTACATCGTGAGAAATCTCGGCTAGGGGCGGGGTGGCGAAGTGGAAAAACCTGGTCGCCATGCGGGGCAGACGGCAGCGGATGACACCGCGCCCGAACTGCTATTCCTCGCCCACCGCATTCCCTATCCGCCGGACAAGGGCGACAAGATCCGTTCCTACCACCTGTTGCGGCACCTCAGCCGACGCTACCGCGTGCATCTGGGGGCTTTCGTCGACGACCCCGAGGATTGGCGGCACGCCGAGGCCCTCCGATCGTTGTGCGCCAGCGTGCATCTGGTGGGGCTCAAGCCTACGCTCGCCAAATTGCGCGCCCTGCGCGGGCTCTTGACCGGAGAGCCCCTCTCGCTGGCCTTCTACCGCCATGGCGGGATGCAGGCCTGGGTCCGGCAGCGGCTTGAGGCTGGGGTGCGCCGCATCGTCTGTTACTCCTCGGCGGTCGCCCAATTCGTCATCGACATGCCCGGCACGCGGCGGGTGATGGACTTCGTCGACATGGATTCCGACAAGTGGCGCCAGTATGCACGCACGCGCGCGTGGCCCCTGTCCTGGCTCTACTGGCGCGAAGCGACGCGGCTATTGGACTGGGAACGGCGCGTGGCGGCCACGTTCGATGCGAGCGTGTTCGTTTCCGCCCAGGAGGCGGCCGACTTCTGCCGGGCGGCGCCGGAATGCGCGCCGCGGATCGGTTGGTACGCCAATGGCGTGGACGCCGATTATTTCTCGCCCGAAAGGCCCTATGACAACCCCTATCCACCGGGCGCCGAGGCCCTGATCTTCACCGGGGCGATGGACTATTGGCCCAATGTCGATGCCGTGACTTGGTTCGCTCGCGAGGTCTTTCCCGCGATCCGCGCCCAGCGGCCGGCGGCGGTCTTCTATGTGGTCGGCAGCCGTCCCAGCGCCGAGGTGCAGGCCCTCGCCCGTGCGGCGGGCATCGTCGTGACCGGCCGGGTGCCCGACGTGCGCCCCTATCTGGCGCACGCCGCGGTGGCCGTGGCCCCCCTGCGCATCGCTCGTGGGATCCAGAACAAGGTGCTGGAGGCGATGGCCATGGCGCGCACGGTGGTGGTCTCCCCGCAGGCGCTGGAGGGCATAGACGCGCTACCGGGCGAAGAAGTACTGCTGGCCGACGGGGCCGCGGCGTTTCGCCAGGCCGTGCTGCTCGCCTTACAGGGACGCGATCTGGGACCGGCGGCGCGCCAGCGGGTGTTGCAGGACTACACCTGGGGGGCCTGTCTGGCCGGAATCGAGGCCCTGATGGAGGCTGAGCACACCGCGGTTGATCGTCTGCGCGGTACCCATGCCGCGATGGCGGCTGCTGACGCCCTCGTCGTGCCGGCACGGCTGGTGCGGGAAAGGACGCCATGAGTGGCATGAGCACCGAGTTACAGACCGAAGGGATCGCTTGGCTCAAGGCTCTGGGGCTGCTGGCCCTCACTTGGATGACGATCACATTGCTGTTCCTGCCCACCGCACAGTCCATGGTGGCGATCTGGGAGCGTTCGGAGACCTATGCGCACGGCTACGTCATCCTGCCCATCGCCCTGTGGCTGATCTGGCGCGACCGCAGACGCCTCGCCGCGGTCGAGACGCGGCCCGACGCGCGCGCTCTCATCGCCGTGGTGGGGCTGCTCCTGCTCTGGCTGGTAGCCTGGGCAGGTGGCGTGCTGGTGGCGGAGCAGTACGCCCTGGTCGGCCTGTGGATCGCTGCGGTGTGGGCCCTGTTCGGGCCGAAGCTGCTCAAGGCGGCGGCCTTCCCCCTGTTCTACCTGCTACTCATGGTGCCCAACGGCGAGTTCCTGATGCAGCCGCTGATGGGCTTCACCGCCGATTTCACCGTCGCCGCGGTGCGCCTGGTGGGCCTGCCGGTCTACCGCGAGGGGACCTTCTTCAGCCTGCCGAGCGGCGACTGGAGCGTGGTGGAGACCTGTTCTGGCATCCGCTATATCCTCGCCTCGCTTACCCTTGGCCTGCTCTATGCCTATCTCACCTATCGCAGCCTCGGCAAGCGCATCATCTTTGCCGTGGCGAGCATCGTCGTGCCCATCGTCGCCAACGGCTTTCGCGCCACCATGATCGTGCTGATCGCCCACTATTCGGACATGAAGCTGGCGCTCGGCATCGACCACTACATCTATGGTTGGGTCTGGTTCGGCATCGTCATGGCCCTGATGTTCTGGGTGGGCCTTATCTGGCGTGAGGACATCACAGCCGACGCGTCGGCGCAGCCCGAGACGGACCAGCCGCCCACCCGGCCGCGCCCGCCCATCGCCATGGCCATCATTTTCCTGGGCGTGACGGCATTGGCGCCACTGTGGCAGCAGTGGCTGTCCCGTCCCGTTCCGGCGGTGACCCTGACCGCTCCCCAGCCGGCTGCGGGCTGGCAGATGACCGACAGTCCTTTCAACGACTGGCTGCCGCACTGGATCGGCATGGACGCCAAGCTCGTGCAGCACTACATGCGCGGCGCAGACCGGGTGTTGCTGTTCGTCGCCCATTACGCCCAGCAGCGGCAGGACCACGAGCTGATCAACAGCCAGAACCTCATGGTGGAGCAGGAGCACCCTCGTTGGCAGAACGTCGGCCAGCGTGTCTTCCGGCTGGAGGTCGGGGGCGAGGCCTACCGCCTGCTGGAGGCGAGGCTGCGCACACCGCGCGGTGAGCGTATCCTCGCCTGGCAATGGAACCACGTGAAGGGGCGCAACGACCTGCATCCCTTGCTGATCAAGATCGAACTAGCGCTGGAGAGAGTCTTCGGTGGCCGCGACGACGGCACCGCCTTCGTCATCGCCTCACCCTATAGCGATCAACCCGCCGAGGCGGCACGCGTGCTGCGCGCCTTTCTCGCCGAGATGGGCCCAGTTTTGAACCGCATCACCGACCGGCCATGAGCGCACCGCCTCTGATTGCGCATGTCGTCTATCATTTCGGCACGGGCGGCATGGAAAACGGTATGGTGAACCTGATCAACCACTTGCCCGCGGGACGTTACCGGCATGCCATCGTCAGCCTCACCGATCACACCGATTTCCGCCAGCGCATCCGCCGCGAGGGCGTGAGCTTCCATGACCTGCACAAGCGTCCCGGCCACGACCTCGGCCTATACCGGCGGCTGGCCAATGTGTTGCGTCGGCTCGATCCCGCCATCGTGCACACCCGCAACCTCAATGCCTTGGAGGCCCAGTTTATCGCCGCCGCTCTGCGGGTGCCTGGGCGCGTGCATGGCGAGCACGGCCGCGACGTCTTCGATCTGGCGGGACGCAACTGGAGGTACAACCTCCTGCGCCGGGCGGCGCGCCCTCTGGTGCATCGCTACATCGCGGTGAGTCGCGACCTGTCCGGCTGGCTCGAAGACACGGTGGGGGTACGGCCGGAGCGCATCGCCCAAATCTACAACGGCGTGGACAGCGTGCGTTTCCGACCGCACGCTGGGGATAGGCCGGACATCGCCTCGCCCGGCTTCCTCGACGGGGCGCGCCTGGTCATCGGCAGTGTAGGCCGCATGGTCGCGGTGAAGGACTATATCACCCTGGTGCGCGCCTTCGTCCGTCTCAGCACGGCAGCACCCGATCCACAGGGCCTGCGCCTCATCCTCGTCGGCGACGGTCCCGAGCGCGCAGTCTGCGAACGGCTGGTTCGGGAATCCGGCCTGACCCAAAAGGTCTGGTTTACCGGACAGCGCGACGACATCCCCGAGCTGATGCGGCTGATGGATGTGTTCGTGCTGTCCTCCCTCGGTGAGGGCATCTCCAACACCATCTTGGAGGCCATGGCCACGGGTCTGCCTGTGGTGGCGAGTCGGGTGGGCGGCAACCCGGAACTCGTTCGGGAAGGCGAGACGGGCAGCCTGTTTGCCGTCGGCGATGTCGAGGGGCTCGCCGGGCTGTTACTCGAGTATGTCGTGGATGCCGAACGCCGCCAGCGTGAGGGAGCTGCGGCGCGCGCGCGGGTGGAACGGGAGTTCGCCCTCGAGCGCATGGCCTCGGCCTATCAGTCCGTGTATGACCAGGTCTTGGGGCGGATGCAGCCGGCTGCGGCACATTCCACCCTCCCGGCCCGCCGTTAAGGATCGAAACAAAAAAAACGAACCATGTGTGGCATCACCGGCGTCTTCGACCTCACCGGCACCCGCGCCGTCGAGCGGGCGCGGCTGGAACGCATCAACGACATGCTGCTGCACCGCGGCCCGGACGAGGCCGGGGTGCACATCGAGCCTGGTTTAGGTCTAGGGCACCGGCGGCTGTCCATCATCGACATCGCCTCCGGACAACAGCCCCTGGCGAACGAGGACGATACGGTCTGGGTGGTGTTCAACGGTGAGATCTACAACTTCGTCGAGCTGATCCCGGAGCTCACCCGTCTGGGCCACCGCTTTCGCACCCGCTCCGACACCGAGGTCATCGTCCACGCCTGGGAAGAGTGGGGCGAGGAGTGTGTCGCCCACTTTCGCGGCATGTTCGCTTTCGCCCTCTGGGACCGCCGGCAGCAGGTCTTCTTCTTGGCGCGCGATCGCCTGGGTGTAAAGCCCCTCTATTACGCCGCCACCGATGACGGCTGGCTGGTGTTCGGTTCGGAGCTGAAGACGATCACCGCCTGGCCCGGTTTCCGCCGCGCGATCGACGAGGCCGCGGTAGAGGAGTATTTCGGCTATGGCTATGTGCCGGAACCGCGCACCATATACGGCACTGCCCTCAAACTGCCTCCCGGCCACACATTGACCGTCCGACGCGGCCGGCCCCTGCCGAGGCCGCGCGAGTTCTGGGATGTACCCTTCGCACCGCTGCCGCCGATCCGTCTGCAGGATGCCGAGGGCGAGCTCATCGAGCGGCTGCGCGAGGCGGTGAAGATCCGCATGGTGGCGGAGGTCCCGCTGGGTGCCTTCCTCTCCGGCGGGGTCGATTCCTCCGCGGTGGTGGCGATGATGGCGGGCCTGAGCGACACACCCGTGAAGACCTGTTCCATCGCCTTCGCTGAGAAGGATTACGACGAATCCGAATATGCGCACCAGGTGGCGCAGCGCTATCACACCGATCACCATGTCGACCGGGTCGAGGCCGACGATTTCAGCCTGGTGGACGAACTCGCCCATCTCTACGACGAACCGTTCGCCGACTCCTCGGCCATGCCCACCTACCGGGTGTGCGAACTTGCCCGCCGGCAGGTCACCGTGGCGCTCTCCGGCGACGGTGGCGACGAGAACTTCGCCGGCTACCGGCGCTACCGCTGGCATCTATATGAGGAGCGCATGCGTCGGCTGCTGCCGTTGGCCCTGCGGCGGCCGATCTTCGGCCTGCTCGGCCGCCTCTACCCCAAGGCGGACTGGGCGCCGAAATTCCTGCGCGCCAAGACCACCTTCGAGGCCATGGCGCGCGACAGCGTCGAAGGCTATTTCCACGGCGTGTCGGTGTGCAGCGACGGCCTGCGCGCACGCATGTTCAGCCCCGCCTTTCGCCGGCGCCTCGATGGCTACCAGGCGGTGGAGGTGCTGCGCCGCCATCACGCCCGCTGCGCTCATCTCGACACGGTGAGCCAGGTGCAATACCTGGACATGAAGACCTATCTGGTCGGCGACATCCTCACCAAGGTCGACCGTGCCAGTATGGCGCATGCCTTGGAGGTGCGCGTGCCTTTCCTCGATCACAAGCTGGTGGAGTGGGTGTCGGGCCTGCCGGTTGGCTACAAGCTGAAGGGCACGGAAGGCAAATACATCCTCAAGCGCGCGCTGGAACCCTATCTGCCGCACGACCTCATGTACCGGCGCAAGATGGGTTTTGCCGTACCACTCGAACATTGGTTCCGCGGCCCACTCAAGGACAAGCTACGTGCCAGTGTACTGTCCGAGCGCATGGCCGACACGGGGTATTTCGACATGGGCTTCCTGCGGTGCATGATCGAGGACCACATCGCCGGGCGGCGCGACCACAGCGCCGCCCTGTGGTCCCTGCTCATGTTTGCCGCCTTTCTCGACAACCAGGAGCGCCAGACCCGCGCCTCAGCCCCATGAGCCTCAAGATCCTGCACGTCTTCGACCACTCCCTGCCGCTACACTCCGGCTATACCTTCCGCAGCGCCAACATCCTGCGCCAGCAGGGCCGGATGGGCTGGCAGACCTTTCATCTCACCAGTCCGAAGCAGGGCCCTTGCAGTGTGGCCGAAGAGGAGGCCGAAGGCCTGCATTTCTATCGCACCGCACCGCCGACGGGCCTACTCGGGCGTCTGCCCGTGGCCGGGCTATGGGCGCTGATGCGTGCCACCGAGGCACGGCTACTGCAGCTTGCCCGTGCGCTTCAGCCCGATCTGATCCACGCCCATTCGCCACTGCTCAACGCCTACCCCGCCTTGCATGTGGGGCGGCGGCTGGGCATCCCGGTGGTGTACGAGATCCGCGCCTTCTGGGAAGATGCCGCGGTGGACCACGGCAGCACGAACGAGGGCAGCCTCCGTTACCGGTTGACGCAATGGCTGGAGACGCGCGCCGTGCGTCAGGCCGACCGCGTGGTGACCATCTGTGAGGGCCTGCGCCAGGACCTCGTCGCCCGCGGTATTCCGGCCGAAAAGATCGGCGTGGTGCCCAATGCCGTCGATGCCGAGGCCTTCGTCCCCGGTGGCGAGCCAGACCCCGAATTGCGCGCTCGGCTTGGCCTGACAGGCAAGCGGGTGCTGGGTTTCATCGGTTCGTTCTACGCCTACGAGGGCCTCGACCTCTTGCTCGCCGCCTTGCCGCAGCTCTTGGCCGTGGATCCCGACATCCGCGTGCTCTTGGTCGGCGGCGGTCCGCAGGAGGCGAATCTGAAGGCCCAGGCCCAGGCCCTCGGCGTGGCCGACAAGGTCGTCTTCACCGGCCGTGTACCGCACCGCGAGGTCAATCGCTATTACGACCAGATCGACCTGCTGGTCTACGCCCGCCACCCCATGCGCCTGACCGAGCTGGTCACGCCCTTGAAACCGCTCGAGGCCATGGCGCAGCAACGGCTGTTCATCGCCTCGGACGTGGGCGGGCACCGGGAGCTCATCCGCGACGGCGAGACCGGACTATTGTTCCGCGCCGGCGATGTCGGGGCCCTGGCGCGCCGGGCGCTCGATGCCCTCGATCTTGCGGATGGCGGCGCCCGGCTTCGTGCCGCTGGTCGACGCTTCGTCGAAAGCGAACGCAACTGGCCGCGCACGGTGGCCAATTATCGGGAGATCTACGGTCGCGCCCTCGGGCGCAACCCATGAGACTCAAAGGCCGCGCGCGGCCAGCCACTCCTCCAGGATCACGATCACCCACAGCATCTTGCCGAAGTAGGTGGCGTGCCCCTCGGCATGTTCCCGGCGCAGTCGATCGAGATGGTCGGGGCGCAACAGATTACGGCCACGGAAGGCGGCAAGGCGCTCTTCTACCCGTTCGCGCAGGGGTGCGTGTTCGCGCGCCCACAGGCCGAAGGGCAGGCCGAAGCCGTGTTTGCTCTTGTTGATGATGGCGTCCGGCAGGTAGCCTTTCAGCGCCTGTTTGAAGAACCAGCGCAGGTATTGTCCCTTGACCTTCCAGTCCGGCGGGACCTCACCCGAGAACTCCACCATGACGTCGTCGAGCAAGGGGTAACGCACGGCGATGCCGGCCGCCTCGGTCATGCCGTTGACCTTTCTGAGGTCGTTGTCCGCCAGGGTGAATTTCAGATCCAGGTGCAGCATCCGGTTGATGTAGGAGTCCGAGGCAGCGCGGTGGTAGGCGTCCTCCAGTAGCCGTGCCGGCTCACGCGGGTCTATGTCAGCCAGGAAATCGGCGGTGAACATCGCCTCCAGGGGCTGCCGGTAGAGGTAGTTGTAGGACTCCATACGCTCGGGCAATGGGATGTTGGCCTGGCGGATGTAGCTTTGCAACTTGCGCATGGGCGGTAGCCGCTCCAGTCCTGGCAGCCGGGCGAGCGGTTCGATCACGCCGGCGCGTAGTGGCGCGGGGATGCGCTGCCAGGCCTGGAATATCTTTTGTTTGGCGTAGCGCGCGTTGCCGCCGAAGATCTCGTCGCCGCCGTCGCCGGCCAGCATCACCCGATAGCCGTCCTCAGCCGCCATGCGGGCGCAGAAATAGGCCGGCACGGCCGACTCGTTGGCGAAGGGCTCGTCGTACTGCGCGGCGATGACGGGGATGGCGGCGAGGATGTCCTCTGGTTTCAAGTAGTACTCGCGCGCGTCCAGACCGAAGTGGCGGGCGGCGATGCGCGCGTATTCCATCTCGTCGAAGCCCTCGGCGGCGAAACCGATGGAATAGGTGCGCACTGGCTGACCGGTCAACTCCTGGTATACCCCGGCAACAGTAGAGCTGTCGGTGCCGCCGGAGAGGAAGGCCGCGGTGGCACCCGGCTCGGCGGCACGGGCGACACACTCGCGCAGCAGCGCATGGAAGCGCTGCGACATGGCGGCGAAGTCGTGGCGCGGGGTGTCGCGGTATTGCAGATGCCAGTAAAAACCGCGCTCGACGCGGCCGTGGCGGTACCAGGCATACTGGCCTGGCAGCAGCTTCTCCACACCCTGGTAGATCGTGCGCGGTGCCGGCACGTCGTAGAAATAGAAGTAATCGAACAGGGCCTGCGGGTCGATTGCGCGTCCCACGGCCGGATGCGCCGCCACCGCGTCGGCGCGGTCGGCGAAGACGATGCCGCCGTCGCGTGCGGCGAAGGACAGGCTGTGGATGCCGATGCGATCGATGGCCAGATAGACGGAGTCGTTACGCCGATCGACGATGGCCAGGGCGAAGGGGCCGAAGACCTGGCCGGCGAGGTTGCCGCTGTGCCGGCACCACAGCTCGATCAAGGTGCCTGCATCCAACCGCCCGCCCGCCGCGGCGCGTGGCAGGCCGATGACGGCGGCGAGGATGCCGTCCTCTTCGGCGATCTGCGCCGACTCACCGGCCACTGCGAGAACGCCGTGCGGGTAAACCTCGCTCGCCGGGCTGCCGTCCGCATGGGGGCGGACCTGGCGCATGCGCGTCAGTGTCTCGCTGCCTCGGTGCCGGTCTTCCGGCTCAGGGCCGAGCCAGCCGATGAGTTCATGCATGGGCCATCACGAGCGAATATGTTGTATTGAGTATCGGCTCACGGAGCCGAATCACCGACCCTTGACCTCTGTGCGCACGGGGTAGTCCGCGGCGCTGAGCAGCGCCTCCCAGGCAGCTGGGTCGAAGCCCTTGTGATATTTGTCACCCACCTTGAGCACCGGCACTTCCAGGGCGCCGACCAGCCGCTTCAGCTCGACCGCATCCTCCGGCACGTTTTGCGGGTTCTTGCGGCTGTAGGGGATCTTACGCTGGGTGAGGAAGTCGCGCGCCAGGTCGCAGGGCTCACCGCAGTCAGTGACATACAAGACCACCGGGTTGCTCTCCCGCGCCCGGCGCATCTCATAGCCCTCCTTGTCGGTCTCGACCACGTTGGGCCGCGGTTTGATGGTCTGGACTTGCTGCACCTTGGGTGGGGGCGGCTGGTCGGAATAGTGCACCTTGCCCCGTTCGTCCACCCAACGATACATCTGCCCGGCCGTGGCGACCGTGATGATCAGGCTCAACGGGATGAATGACCAACGGACCTTCGCCATGAAACCTCCTCCCCAGGTAAGGAGATTCTAGCAGCGTCGGCCGCGGAAACGATAACGCCCCCGGGTGTCGGCAATATCAGGGGTTGTATGGGATCAGGCCATGCCGTTGTGCCGCAGTAAGGCGTCTATGGTCGGCTCCCGCCCGCGGAAGGCGCGGAACGACTCGATGGCCGGGCGCGCGCCGCCCTGGGCGAGGATCTCGCTCCAGAAACGGTGGCCGATCTCGGGGTTGAGCACTCCGTTCTCCTCGAACAGGCTGTAAGCGTCGGCCGAGAGCACCTCCGCCCACTTGTAGCTGTAATAGCCTGCCGCGTAGCCGCCGGCGAAGATATGCGAGAAGTTGTTGGGGAAGCGGTTGTAGGCGGGCGGGAAGACCACGGCGATCTGCTGCCTGATCTCGTCGAGCAGTTGCAGCGGCGTTTTGCCGCCGTCCGGGTCGTAGTCGTAGTGCAGGTGCATGTCGAACAGGGCAAACTCGATCTGCCGCAGCATCTGCATGCCGGCCTGGAAGTTCTTGGCCGCCAGCATCTTGTCGAAAAGCGGTTTGGGCAGCGGCGCGCCGGTGTCCACATGGGCGGTCATGTGCCGCAGCACTTCCCACTCCCAACAGAAGTTCTCCATGAACTGGCTGGGCAGCTCCACGGCATCCCATTCCACGCCGTTGATGCCCGACACCCCCAAGTCCTCCACCCGCGTGAGCAGGTGATGCAGCCCATGGCCGAACTCGTGGAACAGGGTGATCACCTCGTCGTGGGTGAGCAGCGCCGGCTTGCCGCCGACGGGACGTGAGAAGTTGCAATTGAGATAGGCTACCGGCGTCTGGATGGCTTCACCCTTGCGCCGGCGGGTAATGGCCTCGTCCATCCAGGCACCGCCGCGTTTGCTCTCACGGGCATAGAGGTCGAGGTAGAACTGGCCGATCAACTGTCCCGTGCGGTCGCGAATGTCGAAAAACTTGACACTTTCATGCCACACCGGCGCCCGCGCCGCGCGGATCTCCAGCCCGTAGAGGGTCTCGATCAGGCGGAACAGCCCGGCCAGCACGCGTGGCTCCTGGAAGTATTGCTTGACCTCTTGCTCGGAGAAGGCGTAACGCGCCTGCCTGAGCTTTTCCGAGGCATAGGCGATGTCCCAGGCCTGCAGATCGGGCAGTTCCAGTTCCTTGGCAGCGAATTCCCGCAGCTCGGCCATGTCCCGCTCGGCATAAGGCTTGGCGCGACGGGCGAGCGCCTCGAGGAAGTCCAGCACCTCCTGCGGACTTTGTGCCATCTTGGGCACCAGCGAGACGTGGGCGTAATCGGGGTAGCCCAGCAGCCGGGCGGCCTCGCGGCGCAGACGCAGGATCTGGTTGATGAGCGGGGTGTTGTCCCACTTTTCCGGACCGAATTCGGAGGCGCGGGTGACATAGGCCCGGTACATCTCCTCGCGCAAGGACCGGTTGGCGCAGAACTGCATCACGGGCAGGTAGGAGGGAGCCTGCAGGTTGAGACGCCATCCCGTCAGGCCTTGCGCCTCGGCCTGCTCGGCAAACATCTGTTTGACGTCCTCTGGCACGCCTTCCAACTCTGCCTCGTCCGTGACGAGCTTAGACCAGGCGTTGGTGGCGTCGAGCAGGTTCTCCTCGAACTTGGCGGAGAGCTTCGCCAGCTCCTCCTGGATGGCCTTGAAGCGGGCCTTTTGTTCGGGTGGCAGCTCCGCGCCGCCGAGGCGGAAGTCGCGCAGTTCGTTGTCGAGGATGCGCCGGCGCGCGGCGCTCAAGCTCGCGTACTCGGGGCTGGCGGCCAAGGCCTTGAACTTGCGGTACAACCCCTCGTGCTGCGACAGTTCGGCGTAGTACTGGGTGATCTTGGGCAGGTTTTCGTTGTAGACCGCCCTGAGCTCGGGGGTATCCAGCACCGCATGCAGGTGCGACACTTGGCCCCAGGCGCGGGAGAGGCGCTCGTTGGCGTCCTCCAGCGGCTGTACGAAGCCATCCCAGGTCGGCACCACTGGGTCGGCGGCGAGCCGCGCAATCAGGGCGCGGTTCTCGGTGAGCAACTGGTCGATGGCAGGGGTGACGTGTTCGGGCCGGATCTCGCCATAGCGCGGCAGCCCGGTGAAATCGAGCAAGGGATTCATGTCGCTCCTCAGTTCGGGGACACTATACTTGCGGCCAGGCCGCGATTTTTCCAAGGGGTACACATGGCACTCGAGGCGTTCCAGGGCATTGTGCCGAAAATCGGTCGGGACGTGTTCGTCCATCCTACCGCTACGGTGATCGGTGACGTGACGCTGGGGGATGCGGTCTCGGTGTGGCCTGGGGCGGTACTCCGCGGCGATGTCAACCGCATACGCGTGGATGAGGCCAGCAACATCCAGGACAATGCGGTGCTGCACGTCACGCATCGCCGGGCAGAGGACCCGGATGGGGCACCGCTATCGGTTGGCGCGCGGGTGACCATCGGCCACGGTGTCATCCTGCACGGCTGCACGGTGGGCGACGAATGCCTGATCGGCATGGGCGCCCTGGTCATGGACCATGCGGTGATCGAGCCTCAGGTGCTGCTTGCTGCCGGCAGCCTGGTGACCGAGCGCCAGGTCTTGGAGAGCGGCTGGCTCTACTTGGGACGGCCGGCGCGCCCCGTGCGACGTCTCAGTGCCGAGGAGATCGCCCATTTCGCCGACCAGGCCCAGCGCTACGTCGAACTGGCCCGTGTCTATCTGGGTGCGCACACATGAACCTGAGCAGCTCCGTCAACCCGGTCATCCTGCAGACCGTGGTCTTGCTATCCCTGTCCAATTTGTTCATGACGGTGGCCTGGTACGCCCACCTCAAGCATCTGAACGACAAGCTCTGGTGGATTGCGGCGCTCGCGAGTTGGGCAGTGGCCCTGTTCGAGTATCTATTGCAAGTGCCGGCCAACCGCATCGGCTACCAGCAGTTGACCCTACCGCAACTGAAGGTCATGCAGGAGGTGATCACGCTCGCGGTGTTCGCCCCCTTCGCCGTGCTCTACATGCGCGAGACACTGAGCTGGAACTATCTATGGGCTGGCCTGTGTCTTATCGGCGCGGTCTATTTCATCTTTCGCGGCTGAGGCGTGGACCAACGACTGGGCGCCCCGGCATGTTACGATTACAAGCTTTGTTTTTTCAGGACATGAGCCATGTTTGCCGCCGATCACACCCTTGCGAACGTCGATCCTGAGCTGTGGGCCGCTATCGAGAACGAGGCCCGGCGGCAGGAGGAACACATCGAGCTGATCGCCTCCGAGAACTACGCGAGCCCCGCCGTGATGCAGGCGCAGGGCTCGGTGCTGACCAACAAGTATGCCGAGGGCTATCCCGGCAAGCGCTACTACGGCGG